>JBKPMI010000325.1:0-19886 GCA_046732075.1 Acidobacteriota bacterium
GTCCGGCATGACGACCGTTTCCTCGCCGGGCGCGGGGGAGACGGCCGAAGGGCGCAGGATCTCGCGGGGCGGACCGGACCTCCATCCGCCGAGCCGGCGCTCGAGTCCGTCCAGGATTCTCTCGGAGTCGACGTTCCCGACCACGACGAGAAGCAGCGTGGCCGCGCCGTACCGGTCGTCGTAGAACCGCTGGAGCTCGTCGCGGCGCAGCGATTCGATCGCGGCGATCCGCTCCTCGGCGGTGCGCCGGTGGAACGGATGATTCGGGGGATAGATCTTCCGCGAGACCGCCTCGAACGCGCGGGCCGACGTCTGATCCTGCTGCTCGCGGACGACGCCGACGAGCCGCATCCGCTCCTTCTCGAGCTCCTCTTCCGGAAACGCCGGCGTGAGCAGGACCTCCGCCAGCACGTCGAGCAGGATTTCCACGTCCCGTGAGAGCGACGCCGCTCCCACGTCGACTCCGACCGGATCGCCCGAGCCCGCCGAGAAGGACAGGCTCGCTCCGCGGCTCTCGAGCTCCTCCGCGATTTCGAGCTTGGTCCGGCGCGCGGTTCCCTTCGCGAGCTCTCCCGCCGTGAAAGAAGCGATGAGACGGCGGTCCGGCGGCGCGTAGAGGCCTCCCGCGTTCAGCGAACCCGAAATCGCGACGGTCGGATTGAAGTGGTTCTCCAGGACCAGGAAGCGCGCCCCGTTCGCGAGCGTGCGCTCCCGAATCGCTTCGACGAACGGGACCTTGCGTTTCGGAAGCGGCGGCGCGCTCACGCCCCGGTCACTTCGGAGAGAGGTGCAGGGGCCGCAGGCCCTGTCCCCGTGACTTGCTTGGGCAGATACAGGCCGACCGTCAGCGCGTCGTCGCGGAAGTACTTCGCGGCGACCCGGCGGACGTCGTCGGCGGTCACGCGGGCGACGAGGTCGGGGTAGTCGGCGTACCACCCCCAGTCCGCCACGGCGATGGCCTCGGAAAGCGACGCCGCGACCTGGTCGGTCGAGTCGCGGTCGAAGATCACCTCGGCTTCGATCTGCGTCCGAGCCTTCTCCACCTCGGCGTCGGTGACCCCCTCCGAAACCACGCGGGCGATCTCGCTGCGGACGCGGGACTCCACGGCGTCGGTCTCGACCCCCGGCCGCACCGGCGTGAAGACCGAGAAGAGCGCCGGGTCGCGCAGCTGCCACGGCACCACCGTGACCGAGAGCGCGAGGCTCTCCTCCACGAGGGCGAGGTGCAGCCGCGCGGTCAGGCCGACCCCGAGTACGTTACCGAGGACGGCGAGCGCCGGCGTGTCCGGATCCGTGGCCGCAGCCGTCCGCCACGAGAGCGCGACCCACGCGACCTGGCCGGTCCGGCGCACCGTGAAGCGTCGCTCCCCTTCCTGCGGCGGCTCGACCGTGTAGACCTCCGGGATCGGGCGGACCGACCGGGGGATCGATCCGAAGTGTCGGTCGAGAAGGGCCAGGGCGTCGGCTTCCTCGAAGTCCCCGATCAGCATCGCGGTTGCGTTGTTCGGGTGGTAGAAGACGTCGTAGAACTCCTTCAGCCGGTCGGTCGACACGCCCTCGATGTCCGTCCTCCAGCCGATCGTCGGGTGGTGGTAGGGATGCTCGCGAAACGCGGTCGCGAAGGTTTCCTTGTAGAGGACCTGGAACGGCGAGTTCTCCCCCCGCTCGTACTCGTTGCGCACGACCGTCATCTCCGGGACCCGGTCGGAGTCGCGCAGGAGCGCGCCGCGCATGCGCGAGGCCTCGATCTCGAGCGCCACCTCGATCCGGTCCGAGGGGACCGTCTCGTAATAGTTCGTCCGGTCGAACCACGTCGTGGCGTTGAACCGGGCGCCCATCGCCTCGAGGACCGCGGCGACCGCGGTGCCCTTCTCCCGGTCGTACTCCGCGGTCCCCTTGAACATGAGGTGCTCGAGGAGATGGGTCGCCCCTGTGTGCCCGACGGCCTCGTTGCGGCTGCCCACGTGATAGACGACCGCGAACGTCGCCACCGGCGCCACCGTGTTCCGCAGAAGCAGAACCTGCAGCCCGTTCGAGCGCAGGCGCCACTCGCGGATGCCCGCTTTCTCGCGCACGAACTCGAACGCCTCGGGAACCGCCGGGGCGTTGTGGGTTCCTTCGAGTGTGGACCTAGGATTGAGGACTTCGGACTCCACTCACCGCCCGCCCGCGATGTCTTCGCCGCCGTCGACTCCGATGACGTTGCCGCTGATCCACGCGGCGCCGTCGGCGCAGAGGGCGACCAGGGCGCCCGCGACTTCGGAGGGGGTCGTGAGTCGTCCGGCAGGATGCATGGCCTGGACGCGCTCGATCATCTGCTCGTTGCCCGGGATCTTCCGGAGCGCCGGCGTGTCCGTGACGCCGGCCCGCAGCGCGTTGACCGAAACCCGGTGCGGGGCGAGCTCCACCGCGAGCTGCCGGACGTGAGCTTCGAGCACCGCCTTCGCGGCGGACACCGCGCCGTACGCGGGCCACACGATGTGGTCGCCGGCGGACGTCATCGCGAAGATCCGGGCCCCGGGCGCCAGGAGTCCCGCGAAGAAGAGGTCCTGCGTCCAGTAGACGAGCGAGTTGCCCATCACGTCGATCGTCATCTCCAGCTGCTGCTTCGAGATCGCGTTCTCGCGCGGTTCGCCGAAGAACGGCTTCAGAGTCCCGAAAGCGAGCGAGTGCAGCATCACCGAGACCCGGCACTCCGGGGAGTCGCCGCCGCACGAGCGCGAGATCGCCGCGACCACCTCGGAGCGCTTCGCGTCGTCGGCCGCGTTGACGTTGAAGAACTCGGCCTTCCGGCCGGCGGCCGCGATTTCCGCGACGATCCGGTCGGCGTTCGGTTGGGTGGACTTGCGGTCGAGGTGGACGCCGAAGACGTTCCAGCCCGCCTTCGCGAGGGCGATCGAGCAGGCCTCGCCGAAACCGGACGAAGCGCCGAGAACGAGGGCCCATCGCGAACGCGTTTCGCCGGTCAAAACGGCGCGGATGTTAGCACGCGCTCCGCGATCCACGCGGCTCCGTTCTTACTCACAACCGCGCTGTAAACTCGCGCCTCAAAAGGAGTTGAGATGAACTCTCGCCGGCTCGCTGCCTTCCTCGCGCTCGCCGCCGCCGGTGCGGTTCTCCCGGGGCAGACCCCCTCCCGCGCCCCGTCCGGAGGACGGCAGGAGCTCGTCGTGACCAACCAGAATCTCGGGGTCGTCCTCGAGAGCCGCACGGTCACGCTCCCCGCCGGAAGAGCCGAGCTCCTCTGGGAAGGTGCACCGGCGTCGGCCCGCACCGAGACGTGGACCGTGACGGACTCCCGCGACGCCGGGGTCCGGTGGCTCGGCCTGACCGCGCCGCTTCCGGGAGAGGGAGCCGGCGATACCGAGTGGCTGCCGGGCTTGGTCGGCAGGCGCGTCCGGATCGAGCGTCCGGGCGGCTCGACGGCGGAGGGCGAGATCCTCGCGGTCCACGGACCGACCCCGGCGCAGGTCCTGTTCCGCGAAGGGGACTCGCTCGTGTACGGCGAACCGGATGCGCGGCTGTCGCTCGCAGGCGGCGCCGGAACCGCGGTGCGGCCGACCGGCGTCGTGCTCCAGCTCGACAGCAGCCGGGCCGGAAGCCGCAAGCTGACGTCGCGATATCTCGTGAGCGACGTGGGCTGGGAGGCGAGCTACGCGCTCACGCTCACGCCGGACGAGAAACGCGGCCGCCTCGAGGGGTCGTTCGTGGTGGACAACCGGACCGGCACCGATTTCACGCCCGCGCGGCTGCGGCTCCTCGCCGGAACGCTGCGCGCGGCGAGCCCGCCGATGCCCAAGATGATGGCGCAGCGCGCCGGTGTCGCGGAGATGGCCGACGTCGCGCAGTCCGCGGAGCTCTCGGAGTCGCGCGTTTACGACATCCCGACCCCGCCCGTTCTCGCGCGGGGCCGGACGACGTTTCCGCTCGCCGCCGACGCCGACGTTGCCGTCGAGAAGCGGTACGTCGCGCGGTCGACGTACTGGCTGGGTGCGATGGAGGAGGCGCAACGCGTGCCGGTCGGCGTCCAGTACCGGCTGGAGACGAAGCCGCTCGCGCGGGCGCTGCCCGCCGGGATCGTTCGCGTCTACGCGGACTCGGGCGCTGTCTTCACGGGGGAGGACCGGATCGAGCACACGCCGGAGCGCACGGACGTCGAGATCGAGACTTCGGAGGCCTTCGACGTGACCGCGAAGCGGCGCCAGGTCTCCTTCACGCAGACGAACCGCACGGATTCGGAGTCGTCCTACGAGGTGGCGCTCACCAACCGGAAGAGGGAGGCCGTGACGGTCCTCGTGCGCGAGCAGTTCCCGGGCGATTGGACCGTGCTGGAGTCGTCGGTCCCCGCGCGGAAGCTGGGAGCGTTCTCAGCCGAGTTCCCCGTCAGCGTCCCGGCCGGTGGGGAGGCGAAGCTGACCTACAAGGTTCGGGTGCGAATGCGGGGTTAGCTCCCGGCTCCCGGCTCCCGGCTCCCGGCTCCCGGCTCCCGGCTAGGGGATATATCCCCGGATCGTCCGCACCGAAATCCCTGGCCGATTCACCGCGACGGTGACCGCCCGGTACTGCCCCGGCGGCTTCTGCGAGTCGGTGCGGAACGCGAGAACGTACTGCGACCGGAGCTCCTCCTCGATCCGCTTCGTGACCTCGCCGATCTTCGCGGCGCTTCCGATCGAGAACACTTCGCCGCCCGACTCCGTCGCGATCTCGTTGATGACCTTTCGTGACTTGAAGTCGGTCAGTGGGATGTTGACGGCGATGAAGTAGATCGGCGAGCCGGCAGAGCGCGCGTAGCGGAGGAGCGTGTCGAACTCGACGTGCGACCGGTTGTCGGCGCCATCCGTGACGACGACGAGGGCCTTCCGGCCCTGAAGCGCCCGGAACTGGTAGAGGCCCAGGATCACCGAGTCGTAGAGCGCGGTCGCGCCCTCCGCCCGGGTCTCGCGAGCCGCGCGCTGGAGCGAGTTGGAGTCGCCGGTCAGCTCCTGGAGGAACTGCGGCTTCTCGCGGAACTCGATCACGAAGCCCTTGTCCTTCTCGTGGATGAGGTCGCGGAACAGGTCCGCGGAGGCGTCGTGCACGAACGAGAGACCCTTCTCCATCGAGCCGGAGCCGTCCACGACGAGCCCGATGGTCAGGGGCAGGTTCTCGGCGATCTCGAACCCGGTCATCGACTGCGGGCGACCGTCCTCCTGGATCGAAAAATCCTCTTTCGCGAGGCCCTTCACGAAGTGGGAACTCTTGTCGAGAGCGGAGACGTGCAGCTGCACCACGTCGACGCGCACGCTCTCGACCGACGTCGTCGAGCCGCGCAGCATCTTGATGTCGTTCGCCTCCCTGCCGTCTTCCGCCGTGGCCGTCGCGCGCAGGTACGTCGCGCGCGTGTACTGTTCGAATGGGACCGTCGCGAAGTAGGGCTCCCGGGTCCAGGAACCGATCTTCTTTTCGTCGAGGAAGAGCTCGACCAGCTTCGCGACGCCTCCCGAGATCGACTGGACGGCCACGCGGACGCGCACCTTGCCGGCCTTCGGGTCGGGCTGCGGCAGAACCCGCACCGCGACCCGGGCGCTTCCCTCGTTGATCGCCCACGCGTCCTCGTCGATCAGGCGCCCGGTCTCGTCGTATCCAACGGCGCGGACGGTCTGCTTCAACGGCAGGTTTCCGAGGTCGATCTCGACGGAGTAGGGCGGGCGGGTCCGCGCCAGGAGGAGCTTGTCGGCCAGGTAGAACTCGACACGGGTGATGGGCGGCTCGACCTCCGCGTCCAGGCGGAGCAGGCCGACCGGCGCCTCGCGAGAGGGGGGCCGGATCTTGATCTTGGACGAGGTCTCGTCCGCGTTCTCGCGGGGCTCCCCCTCGTCGGCGATGACGATGGCCTCCGCGTCGGGCAGGGTCCCCGACTCCGCCGGCGCCATGTCGGGCCGGAACGTCAGGCCGACCTCCGGAACCGAGAGGTCGACCGTCCCCTCGCCGATCTCCCGGCCGCCGGGCTCCGTCACTATGAGCTTCAGGCGGTAGCTGCCGGGGAGGACCGGCCGCAGAAACGAGTAGGTGAACGTCCGGCCCTCACCCACGTCCCCCGCCACCGGGTACCGAAACGCCTCGACCATGTCGGCGCCCCGGCTGAACGTTCCCCGCAGCTCGCCCGCGAACGAGCGGACGCCGTGGGATGCCGCCGCCTTCGAGAGCTCCGGAGAGGACAGCCGGATCCGGACGACGGTCTTCTTGCCGGCCATGCCGAGGTACTCGGCGGTGACCTCGAGGGGAAAACGGCCGGCGGGGGTCTTGATCTCGGTTTTGCGGGTCTGCGCGGAAGCGAGGGCCGCCGGGAGCAGGACGGTCAGCAGGACAGCCGGGAAAGCGACTTTTCGGAGCATTTCGGGAATCCGAACCCGCGGACGGGGCGCGGTCATTCCCGGTGGGGGTCGTCTTAAGAGGAAGCGGAGACGCGCGCGGGCTCGACGGCGCCCGCGGGAACTCCCGCCGCCGGCCGGTCGAAAAACTCCTCGACCGCTTCCCGGAAAGCCGCGGGCGTCGACAGCTCCGAGATCCGGACCCGCAGCGCCTTTCCGTTTACGAGCCCGTGCGTGTACCAGCCGGTCATCGTGCGCAGCTTGTGGAGCGCCTCCCGCGGCTCCGAGACGACCCGTTCGATCTCGCCGAAGTGCCAGAGCATCAGGTTGCGCCGCTCGAGCGACGTCGCGTCGCGCGGGACCTTCCCGGCCAGGAGATCAGCGGTCTGCCGGAAGATCCAGGGGTTCTTCATCGAAGCGCGGCCGATCATGACCGCGTCGCAGCCGGTGTCGCGCATCATCGCGACCGCGTCGGCGGCCGTCTCGACGTCGCCGTTTCCGACCACTGGTATCGAGAGGTGACGCTTGAGCTGCGCGATCTCGGATCGGTCCGCACGGCCCGTGTACATCTGCCGCGCGGTGCGCGCGTGCATCGCCACGGCCGACGCGCCCTCGTCCTCGCAGATCTTCCCCAGGTCCAGGAAATTCCGGCGGGAGTCGTCCAGGCCCAGGCGGAACTTCACGGTCAGGGGAATCGAGAGGCGCGCCCGGACCTCGCGGACGATCCGCCGGGCGAGGTCGAGGTCCCCCATCAGCGCGGCGCCCGCGCAGCCTTTCAGCACTTTGTTCGCCGGACAACCCATGTTGATGTCGCACGCGTCGGGGGCGAGCGCCTCGACGATGTCGGCGGCCGCCGCCATCCGGTCCGGATCCGAGCCGTAGATCTGGATCGACAGGGGCCGCTCCTCCTCCGAGAAGAAGAGCTTGGCGAGCTGGCGCGCGTTGCCGCGGGTGATCGCTTCCGACGAAATGAACTCCATCGTCACGAGCCCGACCCCCCCTACCCGCCGGAGCATCAGACGGTAAAGGTGGTCCGTGATCCCCGCCATCGGGGCGAGAACCAGAGGCGGATCGACGGAAAGAGTGCCCAGGTGCATGAACCAGTCATTTTAGCGGCCGCCGGAAGATCTCCCGCGGCCGCCGGTTCGCGCTACTATCCGGCGGCAGTCGCGGAGGTTCACGAATGGCGGTCCCTGGTGGGAGGGTCCCCGGGTCGGACGAGGGCGTCTGGATCTACAACCGGAGGTTCGACCTCGTCTTCCTGACGCTTTCGGGGGCGCTCGTCTTCCTGCCCTACCTCTCGTACGGGCTGATGCAGCGGATCGGCGTCTCGGACTCCACCGCGAGCCTCGTCATCGGCCTCGGCGTCACGCTCCTGGTCGGCGGTCCCCACATGTACTCGACGTACCTCCGGACGGCGCTGGAGCCTCGATTCCGGCAGCGCTTCGGCGTCCTCGCCTACCTGCCGCTCCTCGTGATCCCGGTCGTCGTGATCGTCGGAGCCCTGCACGCGTTCGTGCTGCTCCTGACGTTCTTCTTCTTCTGGGCTTCGGTGCACGTCACCCACCAGGCCCAGTGGATCTCGGAGACGTACCGCCGCAAGGCCGGAGGCCGCGTCTCGGCGCTCGACCGGCTGCTCGACGGCGCCGTCATCCTGGGCGCGCTCTATACCGTGGCGATCTACAAGTTCGTGGAGGGACGCTTCGCGCTCGGCACGAACACGCTCCTCTTCCCGGACTTCCTGAAGCACCGGTCGGTCGCAATTGCGTTCACCGTCGGCTTCGCGGCGCTCTTCCTCTTCTACGTTTTCCGGACGATCGGGGAGATCCGGCGTGGCGAAGCGAGCGTGCCGCGGCTCCTGTTCATGGCGTTCACGGTCGGCCTCGCGTTCATCATCCCGATCTTCGACAACCTGGACGTCGCCTTCCAGGGCTTCAACACGTGGCACTCACTCCAGTACCTGGCGCTCACCTGGTTCATCCTCTCCCGCAAGGCCGCCCGCGGGGAGGTCGAGGGACCGGTCACCCGGAAGCTCGCGGGGACCGAGCACACCGCCCTCTTCTACGGCTCGATGATCGGCGCGACCCTGTTCTCGGGCGCGATCTACCTGCTGCTCTGGAAGGGACTCGGTTTTCCCCAGGACAAGAGCTACTACGTGGTCGTCCTCACGTTCCTCTTGATCCACTACTTCTACGACCACTTCCTGTTCCGGGAGTTCGGGCCGATGGAACAGGAAGTCAGGTATCAGGTTTGAAGGTTTCAGAGGCTCAGGTGTCAGGTGCCAGGTGCCAGGCTTCAGGAGCTGAGCACCGGGCCCATCCCGGACACCGGATACCTGACACCGGAAACCTTTTCCCCTGACACCTGATTCGGGGCCCTGACACCTACCTTTTCGCCAGATCCTCGTAAGAGGCCACCTTCTCGTAATCCTTCGGCGGCTCGAACAGCTTCTCGGGCGCTCCCACCTGCACATCCAGCAGCTGCGTGTCGGTGAACGCCTGGTACTCGTCCCGCGCGTCCTTCTTGGAGTGCTGGATCCGCACGACGAGCCGGTCGAGGTCGCGCGCCACCCAGATCGTCGCAAGGTCGCCGGACGGCAGCGTGAGCTCCCAGCGCTCGCACGGGTGCAGTCCGTGCGTGCCGTCGTCGATCCGCTGGATCCGTCCGCCGAACCGGTCGGCGTACGCCGCGGAGTCGAACCCGGGCTGCAGGGGGTAGCCCGGCACGGCCTCGTCGGTGGGCCCCCAGGTGCTTTCGAAGATGCGCCGGGTCGAGGGGCGGAACTGCCAGGACTTGTGCCGGTCGGGTCGCACGATCCGGTGGATCTCGGACCCGTCCACGGTGCCGGAAACGCGGACGCTCTCGCCGCGCACGGCGATTGCGAAGCGGTCCTCCTTCGAATAGACGAGGACGCCGCGATACCCGTCCCGCGCGACCGTCTTCGGGCCGCCGCAGGCGAAGGCGAGCAGGATCGCCGCGAAGAGCGCCCCTTTCCGCATACCGCCATTCTAGGGGTCAGACCGGAATCGCTGAGAGAATGGGGACGTAGTTGAAGAGAGTGAACAGTTCTCCGCGGTCCGTTCTCAGCTGAGAGCTTCCTTATGCCTTCTCTGCCCCTCGATCGATATCCCGGCCTGCCGCCGCTCTTTCTCGACTTCGCGCGGGGAACGAGCCCGCTCTACCCGGACCCCCCGACGGTGGACGCCGCTCTCCGGCGGGGCCGGGAGATCCTGGCCCAGACGGGCCGCCTCCGGCTTTCGCCCGCGGCGTACCGGTTCCGCGGGAGTGCGGGCCGTCGCGCGGCGGAGGACCTCGCCGCGGGCCGGGCGGTGGCGGTCCTCGCCGGCCATCAGGTTGGCCTGCTGACCGGGCCGCTCTACACGCTCGTCAAAGCCTTCGATGCGATCGCTCTCGCCGGCGAGCTCTCGAGCCGGGGAGTTCCCGCGGTCCCGGTGTTCTGGGCTCTGACCGACGACCACGACCTGGAAGAGATCGCGCGCACGGCGCGGCCGGAAGCCGACGGACCCCGGACCTTCGTGCTCGAAGGCGCCGACCGCTCGAACCGGCACCCGGTCGGCCGTCTCCCGATCCCGGATGGAGTGCGCGAGATCCTGGAAGCATTCCGCGCCGACGCGCAGGGCGAGGACCCGTACCGGGAGATGTTCGCGCGGCGCTACGTCCCGGGGACGACCTACGGCGAAGCGTTCATCGAGAGCCTGCTCGACCTGACCGAGGGGGAGCCGCTCGTCGTCGTGGATCCTCTCGGAGACGAGATCGCCGATGCGGCCCGCCGCCTGTTCGGCGCGGGTCTCGAACGACAGGACGAGTGCGGAGAGGCGCTGAAGCGGGTCGACGACGAGATCGCGTCTCTCGGTCGCGAACCTTCCGTTCCCCTTCGGCCCGACGTCTTCTGCTTCTTCGTGATCGAAGAGGGAATTCGCCATCGCGTCGAGCCGCCCGATCTCTCGCGCGCCGGAGAGCGCGTCGCGCGCGGGGAGCTCGCGGTGTCCGCGGACGTGCTGACGCGCCCGGTCCTGAAATCTCTCGTCCTCCCGGCCGCCGTGAGCGTCCTCGGGCCGAGCGAGATCGCCTACCACGCGCAGTCGCTGCGGCTGTTCCCGATCTTCGGCGCGACTCCCCCGGTCCTCTTCCCGCGGACGTTCCTCGTGCCCCGTGGTCCGGCGGAGCGCCGCGCCGCGCAGGCCCTCGGAATCGACGACGCGAACCTGCTCGCGCCGGTCTCTTCCTCCCGCGCCCCGGTGTCGCTGCCCCAGGCGGACCGGGTGGACGAGATCGCGCGGCGCCTCGACGCCGAGCTGGCCGCCTTCGCGCCCGAAGTGGAAGGCATCGACCCCACGCTTTCCGGGGCCCTCGAAACCGCGCGGCGGAAGGCCACGTATCAGCTCGAGCAGCTCGCAGAACGGATGCGCAAGGCAGTGGATCGGAAAGACGAGGTTGCGGCCAACCGACGAAAGCGGCTGGAGACGATGCTTCTCCCGAACGGTCAGCCCGCGGAACGGCTTTATCCGCCGCTCGTATTCCTCCAGACCTGGGGCGACCGGCTGCTCGACTCGATCCGCGAGTCGGCGGGCCGCGGCGGGAGCGAGGTCACGATCGTGGACCTGGACGGACCGGCGGAGTCCCAGACGAGGTCGAGCCATGCCGGTTGACGTCCTCGCGATCGCGGCGCATCCCGACGACGTCGAGCTGACCTGCGGCGGAACCCTCGTCAAGCTGAAGTCGCTCGGGCGGCGTTTCGGGATCGTGGACCTGACCCGCGGGGAGATGGGGACGCGCGGCACCGACCAGATCCGGATGCGGGAGGGCGAGCGGGCCGCGGAGATCCTCGGGGCTGAGTTTCGCGAAACGCTCGACTTCGGCGACGGCCGGGTCGCCGGAACGCGGGAGCAGGAGCTCGAGCTGATCGACGTGATCCGTCGGGAGAAGCCGCGACTCCTGATCACGTCGTACCCCGAGGATCGTCACCCCGACCACGCGCGCGCCGGGCGCCTCGTCACCGACTGCGCGTTCTACGCGGGACTCCGGAAGGTCGAGACGAAACATCCCGCGCACCGGCCGCAGATGACGATCCACTTCTCGACCAATCTCGTGCAGGAGCCGGACTTCGTCGTGGACGTCACGTCCGTGATCGAAATCCGGCGCGCCGCGATCCGATGTTTCGAGAGCCAGTTTCACCGGCCGGAATCGGTAGAGCCGCAGACGATGCTCTCGCAGATGAGCTTTCTGGACGCGATGGACGGCCGCGCGCGCCACTACGGATTCCTGATCGGGGTCGAGTTCGGCGAGGGCTTCACCTCCCGGCGCCCTCCCCGCATCGACGACCCGGTCGCCGCGTTCGAGGGTTTCGAGGCGGGGTTCTGACCTTCCCGGCGCCGCCTCCCCCATGAAAATCGGAATCACCTGCTACCCGACGTACGGCGGCAGCGGCGTCGTCGCGACGGAGCTCGGGCTCGCGCTCGCGGCCCTCGGAGACGAGGTGCACTTCATCTCGTACGACCTCCCGTCGCGGCTTGCCCTTCCCCGGCCTCGGGTCTACTTTCACGAGGTCGTCGCGCCGACCTATCCGCTCTTCGTGTCGCCGCCGTACACGCTCGCCCTCGCGACGAAGATGGCGGAAGTCGCGGAGCGCGCGCGCCTCGATCTCCTCCACGTCCACTACGCGCTGCCGCACGCGATTTCTGGAATCCTCGCCCGCGAGATGAGCGACGGCAACGGAGTCCGGCTGAAGATCGTCACGACGCTCCACGGCACCGACATCACGATCGTGGGACAGGATCGCTCCTACCTTCCCATCACGCGCTGGGGGATCGAGCAGAGCGACGCGGTGACCGCGGTTTCCCGCTATCTCACGGAGATGACGGTGCGGGAGCTCGGAGTTCGGCGGCGGATCGAGACGATCCCCAACTTCGTGGACCCGAAGCGCTACTCGCCCGACGGCGCGTCGAACTACGCGCGGTCCCTCGTCAAAAACGGCGAGCACGCGATCCTCCACATCTCGAACTTCCGTCCGGTCAAACGCATCGCCGACGTCCTGAAAGTCTTCGACCGCATCCGCCGGAAGTTTCCGGCGCGGCTCCTCCTGATCGGAGACGGCCCGGAGCGGTCGCTCGCCGAGCGTCTCTCTCGAGAGCTCGGCTTCGAGGATCGCGCCACCTTTCTCGGCAACGTCGTCGCGGTCGAGACCGTGCTACCGGTGGCGAAGCTCCTGCTGCTCCCGTCGGATGCGGAATCCTTCGGCCTCGCGGCGCTCGAAGCGATGGCGTGCGGCGTTCCCGTCATCGGGACCGGGGTGGGCGGTCTTCCCGAGGTCGTGCAGGACGGCGTCACGGGATTCCTCCGGCCGGTCGGCGACGTCGACGGCATGGCGGAGGCCGCGCTCGCGCTCCTTTCCGACGAGGAGCGCTGGCGTCACTTCTCCGCCGATGCCCGGCGGCGGGCGGTCGAGGACTTCCCGACCGACCAGATCGTCCAGCGGTACCGAAAGGTCTACGAAGAGACGCTCGGCTGAGGCCGGGCGCGCGCACGTTTCGGACCGCCGAGGTCGGCGAGTGCACGGTCCCGCTCGGCCGGGCTGCAGAACGCGGCGCGCCAGGAGTTCTCGGCCAGCAGGCGCATCGTCCGTTCGCCGAACCCGAACTTCTTTCGTGCGACATCGTGCTCGCGCCTCGTCGTCGTCGCGAAGAACAGCGGATCGTCCGCCCCGATCGCGACGTGCACGCCCGCGTCGAGCAGGCGCGGCAGCGGGTGGGCGTCGAAGCCCGTGACCGCGCCGGTCGCGACGTTGCTCGTGGGGCTCACCCACAGAGGCGTCGCCTCGTCGGCGAGGCGTTCCATCAGGTCGTCGTCGAGGGCCGACGCGATTCCGTGATCGACCCGGTCGGGACGCAGGTGGTCGAGTGCTTCGGTCAGAGAGTCCGCGCCGCCCCACTCCCCGGCGTGGACCGACGTCCGCAGGCCCAGCGCCCGCGCCCGCGCGTAGACGCCGGCAAACGCCGCCGCGGGGACCGCGGTCTCGTCGCCGCCGAGCCCGAAGCCGACGACCGACGGATACGCCGTCCGCTCGTGGAGGTCGAGCACGCGATGGGCGGACTCGGGACCCCACTGCCGGACGGCGTCCAGCAGGATGCGGCAGCGCACGCCGCCCGCGGCCTCCACTTCCCGGAACGCGCCGTCGATCTCGGCGAGGCACGCGGCGGCGTCGAGGCCCATCCGAGAAGCGATCTCCGGCGAGACGTAGATCTCGGCGTACGCGACCCCGGCCGGCCCGAGCGAGGCCGCGATCGCGCGGGCCGCTTCCCCGAAGTCGGCCGCGGTCCGGAAGAGCCGGCAGACTTCGGCGTAGAGGGAGAGGAATCCGGGAGCGTCGCGAACCGCGGCGCGCGCGGTCTCGAAGGCGGCGGTCGTCGCGAAGGAGTGGCCCGCGCGGCCGGCGAGCGACTCGAGTGCCGCCACCGGGAGCGATCCCTCGAAGTGAAGGTGACAGTCCGCGAGCCGGTACGAAGAAGTCACGGGGTGGGCCCGGGAAGATCCTAGCAGCCTGCGATGAACGTCGTAAGTGGCTGACGGGGCGGCGGGTTCCGGCGATCCCGGGGGTCCGGGCGTCCGAGAACCTTTTGACCGGGGGTACGTTAATCTAGCCGGAATGCGAAAAACGCTCCTCGTCGTGGCTTTGCTGGCCGTCGCGTCGGTGGCTTTCGCCGGCGAAGACGTGTTCGACAAAGCCTTCTCGATGGAGGGCATTTCCCGCGTCTCGGTCGAAAACGTCAACGGGAAGATCGAGGCCTACGCCTGGGATCGTCCCTACCTGAAGGTCCGGGCGGTCAAGACGGCGAGCGGCGGCCGCTCCGACGAAACGCTCCGCCTGACCGAGATCCGGGTGCGAAAGGTGGGCGACGAGATCCGCCTCGAGACGGTCAACCCGCGCCGCCGGCGGCTCTTCGGCTTCCTCGACTTCGGCTGGCGCAACGCCCACGTCGACTATGAGATCCACATCCCGGCGCTCACCCACGCGCGTCTGGAAACCTGCAACGGACGGGTCCTCGCCACCGGCTTCGGGAACTCGATCGCGTGCGACGCCGTCAACGGTTCGATCGAGCTGCGGGACGTCTTCGGGCCGGTCCGGGCCACGACGGTGAACGGGTCGGTGCGGATCGTGTTCCGCGGCAACCTGAAGGAGTCCCGGATCGAGACCGTCAACGGCAGCGTGGACGTCGCTTTCGCCCGCGCCTCCTCCATCCGCTACAACCTCGAAACCGTCAACGGCCGGATCGAGGGGGACTTCGACATCCCGGTCGAAGGGAAGTTCGGTCCCAAGGAGGCGCGCGGCAGCTACAACGGCGGCGCCGAAAGCCTCCGCTGCGAGACGGTCAACGGGTCGATCCGGCTGAAAGCGAATTAGTTCTCCGCTCTCGGTTCTCGGTTCTCAGTTCCCAGCTGTTATCGTTCGGTGTCGCGATGGCGAACGAGCGCGGCTCCCGTCCGATGCTGGTGCTCTCGTACCTCGCCTTCCTGGGAGTCATCCCGCTCCTGTTCGCGCGGCAGGACCCCGAGGTCCGCTGGCACGCCCGCAACGGCCTTCTCCTCTTCGGGGCGGTCGCCGCGATCGCGCTGGTGGCGACCCTCGTCGGCACCCTCCTGCCGGCTCTCGGCTGCCTGTACGCCACGCTCATGTTCTTTGTGCTCGTCCTTTACGCGTTCATCGCGATCCTCGCGATCGTGAAGGCGCTCGACGGACAGCGGCTCTTCGTCCCCGGGATCTCGAGACATGCGGGGCGCGGATAGCGCCGCGCCGTCGACCCGGTCGGAGCGGCTCTTCCGCGCGGCCGTCCTCCTCGCGGCGCTGACCGGCCTCGCGGCGGGGGACTCGCTCAAGCCGCCGTACGACCAGGTGACGGCGAAGGCCGGAGTCGCCGCGATCGACGCATACCGCGCGACGGCCGGGGCCCTTCTCCACCGGACCGGAATCGTGCGCTGCCGTTTCGAACCGACGTGCTCGGCTTACGGGCGCGAGGCGATCCGCCGCTACGGATCTCCGCGAGGGTTCCTGCTCACCGCGGGCCGGATCCTGCGCTGCCATCCGTTCGCGCGGGGCGGCGCGGACCCGGTGCCCTGAAAACGGGACACGGGACAGGACGTTACTGCCGCTGCCCTACGAACGCGAACGCGTCCTGCGTCCGGTTGTCGAGCGTGTATGCCGCGGCGAGAACGCCGCCGGAGGAAAACGCCGGCGCGGTCTCCTTCACGGCCACGGTGATCCGCAGGCCCGGGACCTGCGGTGCGCCGACGGTCGCGAGGATCGGGCCCAGCCGGAGGAGCGAGCCCGCCGCCACCGTGTAGTTGCGGGTCCCGCCGTAGATCTCGGCGGTCACGGGATCGATCACCCGCACCTCGACCGGCAGCGCGACGCCGGTCGTGTTCGTGACGTCGAGGTTCGTCCGGAAGTTGGCGTCGCCCGAGTTCACGCCGAAGATCTGGAGGACGTTCACCGTATCGGTGGCGCCGGTCTTCCTCGTCAACGACTCCGTCACCGGGATCGCCGGGACGAAGAACCCGAACGTGCCGGCGGGCGCGGCCGTGTAGATCCGGCCGGCCCCCAGGATCGGAGCGCTCGACTGCCAGGTGAGAGCGCCGACGACTCCGTCTCCCGCGGGCACCGTCGCGAGCGTGACGTCCCCCAGGAATTTCGTCTCGCGCGGCGCGAGAGTGATCGGTGCGGAGCTGACCGGCGAAGCGGGCGCGGCGCCGTCCCCGACCGCGGGATGAAGCGTCAGCGTCACGGTGACCGTCGCAGCGGTGTCCGGATTGAACAGCCAGACGTCCGTACGGAAGAGCGCGTCGAACTGGCCCTGCACCCGGCCCGCGGTGATGAACCAGCCGTTGGTGGTCGCCGGGGAGTAGGCGGCTCGAGCAGAAACCGCGGAGAACAGGAACACGACGGCCAGAGCTATCGCGAGCGGACGATGGCGCATGGGAACCCCCTGTTGGAGGGAGTGACGATCGGAGAAGGCGCTCGGGTTACGAAGCTCGGTCAGAGGGGAAAGTTGGTGCCGTCGGCCGGACTCGAACCGGCATGGGTTACCCCATACGCCCCTCAAACGTACGTGTCTACCAATTCCACCACGACGGCACGGCTAGGGTTTCGCGGGACCTCCCGGAGGATTCGCGGGCGCCGGAGGCGGCGCGGCCGGCGCCGGCGCCGGCTGCGCGGGCGCCGGGACCACCGAGCCCGCCGGCTGCTGCACCGGAGCCGCCGGAGCTTTCTGGGTCGCCGCGCCCAGCGGAAGGGTCTTCACGACCGACGAGCGCGGGCGCGCCTCGAGCAGCGTCAGAAGCAGCGCGAGGACGATGAAGCCGATGAAGGCGCCGGTCGTCAGCTTGTGGAGAAGCGTCGTCGCTCCGCGGGCGCCGAACGCGGTCTGGCTCCCGCCGCCGCCGAATGCGCCGGCGATGTCCGCGCCCTTCCCCTGCTGGAGGAGGACCACCAGGATGAGAAAGAAGCAGACGAAGACGTAGAGCGCGATCGCTGCGATGTAGAAGACTTGCACCGGACCTCCGCCAAAAAAGGGCAGGAGAGTCTACCGGCGGCCGCCGGGGGGGTCAAGCGCGGGCGGCACGCGCAATTGCGGCAAACGTCGCCGCCTCCAGGCTCGCGCCGCCCACCAGGAATCCGTCCACGCCCCCGTTCTCCAGGAGATCCGGCGCATTGCCCGGGTTGACCGAGCCGCCGTAGAGGATCCGGAGATCCCGCCGAGCGGAGAGCGCCGTCCGGATGTCCGCGGCGGCCGCGGCCGAGTCGGCGGGCGTCGCCGCGCGGCCCGTCCCGATGCACCAGACCGGCTCGTAAGCCAGGACGAGCGGCCGGTCAGCCGGGTCGTCCTTCAACGACTCGAGCTGGCGGCGGAGCGTCGCGGCGGTTTCTCCCGCCAGGCGCTCGCGCTCCGTCTCACCGACGCAGTAGATGGGGACGAGCCCGGTCTCGCGGGCGCGGGCGAGCTTGCCGGCGAGCATCGGTCCGCCCTCGCCGAAGAGGGTGCGCCGCTCGGAGTGTCCGACGATGACGTAGCGGCACCCCGCGTCCGCGATCATCGCGGCTGAGATCTCCCCCGTGAACGCGCCGGACGCGTGCTCCGAGAGGTTCTGCGCGGCGAGCGCCCACCGTCCCCGGGGATCCCGCGCGGCCTCGAGCGCCGTGTACGGCGGTGCGATCACCAGCTCCGCGCCCGCGATCCCGTCGCCGATCCTCCCGCCCAGCTCCTCCGCGTAGGAGCGCGCTTCAGCGCGCGTCATGTTCATCTTCCAGTTCGCGACGAAGAGGTTCATGGGCCGGTAGCCGGTAGCCGGTAGCCGGTAGCGCGAAGGCTCACGCCAACGCCTCGATCCCGGGCAGGCGGCCGCTCGCCAGGAACTCGAGCGACGCACCTCCGCCGGTCGATACGTGCGTGAAGCGGTCCGCGACGCCGGCCTCCATCACCGCCGCGACGCTCTCTCCCCCGCCGACTACCGTGACCGCGTCGGACTCCGCGAGCAGCAGCGCGAGCGCGCGCGTCCCCCGGTCGAAGGGCGGCTTCTCGAAAACGCCGAGCGGCCCGTTCCAGAAGATCGTCGCGGCGGGGTCGAGAAGCCTCTCGAACTGCTCGAGCGTCGCCTGCCCGACGTCGAGCGCCATCATGTCCGCCGGAATCTTCGCGATCCCCACGGTCCGCGCGTGGGCTCCGTCGTCCGGAGACTTCGCGACCACGAAGTCCGACGGGAGCGCGATCTCCTTGTGGTTCGCGCGGCAGAAGTCCAGGATCTCCCGCGCCACCGCGACCTTGTCCTCCTCGAGCAGCGACTTTCCGACCGGGAGGCCGATCGCGCGAACGAAGTGATTCGCCATCCCTCCGCCCAGAAGGAGCTTGTCCGCACGGCGGGAGAGGACCCGCAGCGTGTCGATCTTTCCGGAGATCTTGGCTCCTCCGAGGATCGCGGCGAACGGCCGCTCCGGGTCGAGGAGGCGGGAGAGTTCGCGGACCTCTTTCTCGAGCAGGAAACCCGCTCCCTTCTCGGAGACGAGCGCCGGCACTCCGGTGACCGACGCGTGGGCGCGGTGCGACGAACCGAAGGCGTCGTTGACGTAGACATCGGCCAGCGCCCCGAGCGCGCGGGCAAACCCGGGCTCGTTTTCCTCCTCGCCCGAGTGGAAACGGAGGTTTTCGAGAAGGAGGACGTCGCCCGGCTCGAGACCCGCGGCGAGTTTCTCGACGTCCGGGCCCACGCAGTCGTCCGCGAATCGCACGGGCCGCGCGAGCCGCTTCGCCAGCTCGACGGCGACGGGCGCGAGCGACAGCTCGGGCTTCGGCTTCCCCTTGGGCTTTCCGAGGTGCGATGCGCAGATCACGCGCGCGCCCTGCTCGATCGCGTGCCGGATCGTCGGAAGTGTCCCGACGATCCGGGTCGCGTCCGTGACGCGGCCGTCCTGGAGCGGGACGTTGAAGTCGGCGCGCAGGAACAGCCGGCGGCCCTGGAGATTCAGATCGCGGATCGATTTCACGGGAGCAATCGTATCTTTCGTCTCCCGTCTCCCCTCCACCGTCTACCGCCTGACGGCCCGATAGAATCACCGGATGCGCCGAGCGTTCGCGGCAGCCCTTCTTCTCCTCCTGTCGTGCCCCGGCTTCGCGGCGGCTCCGCAGGTCGCCCGCGGCCGCGGCGGCGCAGTCGCGGCGGCCGAGGAGAACGCGGCGCGCGCCGGGATCGAGATGCTGAAGCGGGGCGGCAACGCCGCCGACGCTGCAGTCGCCGTTGCCTTCGCGCTCGCCGTGACCTGGCCGGAGGCCGGGAACATCGGCGGAGGCGGCTTCTGGATCTCGCGGGACGCCCGCGGCAAGACCCTGGCGCTCGATTTCCGCGAGGTCGCCCCCCGCACCGCGCGACGCGACCTCTTCACACGGCCGGGACCGGGCGGCGTCGCGCCTTCCTCGACCGAGGGACCGTTCGCCTCCGGCGTCCCCGGCTCGGTGGACGGCCTCTGGCGAGCGCACCGCGCGCTGGGCCGCCTTTCCTGGAAGACGGTTCTCGCGCCCGCGATCCGGCTCGCGCGCCAGGGGTTCGTCGTCAGCGAGACGCTTTCGCGCTCGATCGCGATCCCCAACTATCGAAGGCGCCTCGCCGCGGATCCCGAGACCGCCGCCATCTTTCTGCCGGGCGGCGAGCCGCCCGTTCCGGGCTCGACCTTCCGTCAGCCCGCGCTCGCGCGCACGCTCGAAGCGATTCGCGACCGCGGCGCCGACGGCTTCTACCGCGGCCGCGTGGCGCGGGAGATCGAGACCGGCCAGAAGAAGGTGGGCGGGTTGATCACGCGCGGAGATCTCGCGATCTACACGTCGAAGATCCGGCGCGCTTTGCAGTTCCCGTTCGGCGGCGCCCAGATCGTTACCCTGCCGGCACCTGCGAGCGGCCCGGTGCTCGCGGAAATGGCATATCTCGCGGGGTTCGTCGGCCTTCCGAAGCTGAAGGGGCGCGACCCCGCGTCCGCGC
>JBKPMI010000326.1:0-7258 GCA_046732075.1 Acidobacteriota bacterium
CGGCCGTGTCCAGCCCGGCGCCCGCCGAGAACGCCGCGTACACGGCGGCCAGGACGAACGCGGTCAGCAGGAGCCGGACGCCGTCCGCGACCGTGCGCATCGCCACGAACAGGCCGGCGGCGAGCGCCTTGACCGCGCCGCCGAAACGAGTCTGGAGGAGCTCGTAGACCGTGAGCAGCTCCCGGCGGAAGTACGACGGTATGAGAATCGCGGAGATGACGACGCGGCCGAGCAGGTAGCCGAACACGAGCTGGAGGAAGCCGAAGTCTCCGCCGTCCCGGTAGATGATCCCGGGCACCGAGATGAACGTGATCGTGGACGTCTCCGTCGCTACGATGGACGCGGAGATCGCCCACCAAGGGACGTGACGCCCTCCCAGGAAGTATTGCGCGGTCGTCTTCTGCCGCCGCGCGAAGAAGGCGCCGGCGGCCACGACTCCCGCGAGATATCCGAAGACGATGACGAGGTCGAGCGCCCGCACTTGCGGGAAAAGCTATCAGCTGTCCGCGGTCAGCCGTCCGCTCCCTTCTCGCCGGCCGGGCGACCGAGGGCGGTCAGGCCCGAGAGACCTCCGAGCCCCATCGTCTCGACTGCGCTCGACGGTACGATCACCATCGAACCCTTTTCCTTGATGGCCTCGTAGAGCATGTTCATCGCTCGCAGGTGCAGGGCGAGCGGCCGGTTCTCGTACTCCGCTCCGGCCTGCACGAACCGGGACGCGATCTCGGTCTCCGCGGTCCCCAGGATGATGCGCGCCTGCCGCTCGCGCTCCGCCTGCGCCTGCCGGCTCATCGCGTCCTCGAGCTCCTGGGGAATGTGGACGTCGCGGATCTCGACCGAGTGCACCGTGATCCCCCAGGGATTCGTCTTCTCGTCGAGGATCGTCTGCAGCTGTTTGCCGAGCTGCTCCCGTTCCGTGATCATCTCGGCCAGCAGGTGACGCCCGATCGCCTCGCGCAGAGCGGTCTGGGCGGACAGGCTGATCGCGTCGTAATAGTCGGCGACCTCGAGGACGGACTTCGTGGCGTCCCACACGGTCCAGAAGACGATCGCGTCCACGTTGACCGGGACGGTGTCGCGGGTGAGCGCGGACTCCGCCGTGACGTCGGTGACGCGCATGCGCTGGTCGATCAGGTTCGAGACGGTCTCCAGGATCGGAATGATCATGAACGGCCCGGGGCCGCGCAGCCCCACGAACCGGCCGAGCCGCAGCACGACCGCGCGCTCCCACTGCCGGGCGATCTTGATCGAAAAAAGCAGAAAGACGCCGAGCAGCAGCCCGGCGAAGAAAGCTCCGAGCGACGCCGCCGGCCGGGCGGACAGAGCGACCGCGGCGAGGACGCCGCCGAGGAAGCACACCACGAGGGCCGCCACGCCGACCCCGTTGACGTGCCGGCGCAGGTTGGCGTCTTCCTCGCGCCTGCGCTCCCGCTTGTGCGCCGCCTTTTCGGGCTCCGCCTCCCGGGTCGCGCCCGCGCCCTCCCCCTTTTTCTTCGGAATAGCGATCATTGGAACCATTCGTTCAGCCTCCTCTTACGCACGTTTGCCCGACTTCTCGGTCGATTTTTCGGCGCGCTCGACCAGCGCCTCTGCCAGCTCCTCCAGCGAGAAACCGCCGGAGGTCGCGAGCGCCACGAATCGGTCCACGAGCCCCTCCAATGCCTTCTTCCGCTCGGCCGGGCGCCGGTCCGCCCGCCGCGTCGACACGAACGTCCCGGTTCCCTGCTGCGTCTCGACGATGCCGCGGATCTCCATCTCCCGGTAGGCCTTCGCCACGGTGTTCAGGTTGATCGACAGGTCGACCGCGAGCTGCCGCACGGTCGGGAGCTGGGTCCCGGGCTTCAGGCGCCCGTCGGCCACGGCGAGTAAGACCTGCTCGATGATCTGCCGGTAGAACGGCACCCCGGAGGCGGCGTCGAGACGGAAGAGCTTCGTCATGGTGAACTAGTGTACTGGGATACTAGTACATCTATCGCTCGACGTCAAGCAGCGCGGAACACGGGACACGGAACACGGGAGAGGAAAAGAACGGAGGGAGACGAGAACGATCTTCTCCGCCGTGTCCCCTGTCCCTTGTCCCCGGTCCCGGCGCGGCGGCGTCTACTTTCGTCGTAGAGAAAACCGTTTCCGATTCAAAAAAGTGCATCGCCGACTGCGCGGACGATTTCCTGCACACGCACCTGTGCACGGAGTGGAAACTTCGTCCACTCTTTCGATAAATTTCGCAGGACATCCCAAACCCGTGCCCAGGATTCCAATTCGGTCGACGAACTTCGAATAAGGAGGAATCGATGTCTCTAGGTCTGCTCGCGCGGCGTGCCCGAGCGGTATTCGTCCTGGTCGCGGTTCTCGCGCTTGCCTTCACCGGGCCGGCATTCGCGCAGACCGACGTCACGACGAGCCGGATATCGGGCACGGCCAAGGATTCGGAAGGCGGCGCGCTGCCCGGCGTCACCGTGGAGGGGAAGAACCAGGATACGGGTCTCGTCGTCACCGCGACGACGAACTCGCAGGGCTTCTACCAGCTCCTGAACCTCCCCACCGGGACCTACACGGTCACCGCGACTCTATCGGGATTCAAGACCGCGGCGACCGAAAACGTCCGGCTGCTGCTGGGCGTTCCGGTCACGGTCAACTTCAACATGCAGCTGGCTGGTGTGGCCGAGGCGGTCACGGTCCGGGGAGAGGTGCCCGTCGTCGAGGTCTCGAATACCTCGGCGCAGACGACCATCCAGACCGAGGAGATCAAGTCCCTGCCGATCAGCGGCCGCGACTTCAAGAACCTCGTCACGCTGACCCCGCAGGTCCGGATCGAGTCGGAGCGCGGCACGATCTCCATCTCGGGTGAGCGCGGCATCAACACGTCGATCATGCTGGACGGCGTCGACTACAACAACTCGATGTTCGGCGGGCAGGTCGGAGGTGCGGAAGGACGCGCCCCGCTCTCGATCTCCCAGGAGTCGATCAAGGAGTTCACGGTCATCACCAACGGAGCCTCGGTCGAGTTCGGCCGGTCCGGCGGCGGCGTCGTGAACGTCATCACCAAGAGCGGCACGAATCAGCTCCACGGCTCGGCCTTCTATTACAACCAGCCGCAGGCGTGGATTTCGGATTTCGCGGACGGCCGCAAGCCCGCCGACCAGAAGAAGGAACAGTACGGCGCTTCGCTCGGAGGTCCGATCATGCGAGATCGGCTCTTCTTCTTCGGGTCGTTCGACAACCAGAAGAAGAGCATCACCGTTCCGATCAACGCCTCGGTCCTCGACCCCGACATCTTCGCGGCTTACCCGGCCCTCGCGTCCCCCGACACCTACGCGCAGACGCAGGACGGCTGGGTTGCGTTCGGCCGCATGGACTACCAGATGGGGTCGTCGCACCGGTTCATGGCGCGCGCCAACGTCGTCGATTACACCGGGGTCAACGGGACGTCCGACGCCCAGACCCGGACCGAGAGCTACAACGGCCTCGAAGGGATGAGGACGTACGCGTACGTCGGGTCCTACTCGGGTCAGTTCACGCCGAATCTCCTGAACGACCTGAACCTCAACTACGTCAAGGAGGACACGCCCCGCGAGGACAAGGGTTTGAACCTCCCGGAGATCCAGCTCGGCTCCAACCGCTACGGCGAGGTGAGCTTCCTGCCGATCGCGACGACGATCCACAAAAAGGCGGTCGCGGACACGGTGACGTACCTGATTCGCGAGCACGTCGTGAAGGCCGGGGCCGAGTACAACTACAACGACCTCTCGCAGGTCTTCAAAGGCAACTGGCGCGGTGTCTTCGTGTTCAACAACAAGGCGGACTTCCTGGCGGGGCGCTGGAGCCAGTACCGCCAGTTCGGGGGCCTGGGCGGCCGGACCTCCGACCAGGGCGGAGCGGCGTCGCTCAACCAGAAAGAGCTCGCTCTCTTCGTGCAGGACCAGTGGTTCGTCACCCCGAGGCTGACGGTAACCCTCGGGGTTCGCTGGGAGAAGCTCGACAACCCGAACGACGCGATCCTGAATCCCTTCGACCAGAACGCGGACGGCTCGTTCCGCCTGACCGGGCACATCCCGGATGAGAACAAGGCCTGGTCTCCGCGCTTCGGAATCTCCTGGTCCCCCGACGAGAAGAGCGTGGTGCGCCTCTCCGCCGGCCGCTTCTGGAGCCGCACGCCTCTTCTCCTCTGGGTGCAGCCGTTCACGTCGAACGGAATCCAGGCCACGCAGTATCAGGTCAACGCCCAGACCGGCGCCGGCGGCGTCGTCACGGGCCCGCCGACGGATCCGCTCTCGCCCGCGTGGGGCAGCGCCTGGGATCCGGTCGGAATCGAGCGCATCAATTTCCAGGCGGTTCCGAACCCGACGCGCCCCGGCGTGTTCTGGGTCGACCCGAACTTCCGCAACCCGTACACCGACCGGATCACGCTCGGCCTCGAGCGGGAGATCTTCGCGCGGACGGCGGCGGATTTCGAGCTCACCTACGCGCGCGGCCACCAGCTCCAGCGGCTGACGGACATTAACCGCCAGTACGACGGCACGACCTCGACGAACGGCCTGCCGCATTACGCGACGAGCAACACGGCGAAGCCGTACCCGTTCTACGGCACGATCATCACGAGCAAGTCGGATGCGCGGTCGATCTACTACGCGGCGACGCTCCACTTCCAGCGGCACTTCACGGACCGGTTCGCGTTGAACGCCGGGATCACCTGGTCGATCGACCGCGACAACGATTCCAACGAGCGGAACTTCTCGGGGATCCAGGCCGAGGACTACAACAACCTGGACCTGAACTGGGGATACTCCGCCCGCGACCAGCGGTGGAAGGGCGGTATCAGCGCGGTTTGGGACACGCCCTTCTGGGGGCTCGGGCTCTCCGGATCCTACGTCTACAACACCGGCTCGACGCGGAACCCGATCGTCAACGCCGACGTCAACGGCGACGGCGTGCCCGGAACCGACCGGCCCACGGCCCCGAACGGCAACCACTTCGACCGGAACAGCTATAACCAGCTCGACTTCCGCTCCGTCAACCTTCGCCTGTCGAAGGCCTTCCGCATCGGGCCGGGAGACCTGACCGGGCTCATCGAGTGCTTCAACTGCATGAACGACGCGAACCGGTTCTACCCGAGCAACGTGTGGGGCACGAACGGCGCCACGCCGCTCGCTGCTTTCACGACCGCGAGCGGAGTCGGCACGCCGCGCACCTGGCAGATCGCGGGAAGGTACGACTTCTAAGAAAGCCACGGGGACAGGGCCCACGGCCCTGCAGCCGTCGCAGTCCAGACTCCAAAAAGGGAGCGAAAGGGAAAAGGAGATCCGCTGATTCGGCCGACGGGCGGGGGCGACCCCGCCCGTTTTTTCGTGCTCCCGGCTACCGGCTACCGTTCTCGGCGGGTACGGTCGCCGCCTCGAGCACGCGAACCCGGCGGTTCGTCGCGTCGAGTTCCGCCTCGACGCCCATCGGAACGACCGACTTCTCCTTCGTGTGGCCGAAGACCAGTCCGGCGAGCACGGGTTTCCCGAGCGTCGCGAGCTGATCCGCGAGGACCTCCGACAGCGACAACGACAGCTCGAAGCTCGACTTTCCGGGCCCGCAGTCGGTGCAGGTCCCGAAGACGATCCCTGCCGACTCCTGCAGCTTTCCGGCGAGCCGGAGCTGGACGAGCATCCGGTCGATCCGGTACGGCGCTTCGCCCGTGTCCTCCAGGAAGACGATGCGGCCCTTCGTCTCGATCTCGTAGGGTGTACCCATCGTCGCCGTGATCAGGGTCAGGTTTCCTCCCACGATCCGGCCGCGCGCCACCCCCGGCGTCACGGTCCGCAACGGGAACTCCGCGTTCAGGGGGTCGGGCTCGTCCGGGTTCGTGAGCTCTCCAATCGGCTCCGGCACGAAGAGCGCCTTCTTCAGGAGGTCAACCGTGCGCGGCGGCCAGGAGCCCGTCAGGTTCGGTCCGTGGAAGGTCACGAGGCCCGACATGCGCCCGATCGCGAGGTGGAGCCCCGTGATGTCGGAGTAGCCCAGCAGGATCTTGGGGTTGCGCCGGATCAGGTCGTAGTCGATCCGGTCGAGCAGGCGCGGCGTTCCGTAGCCTCCCTGGAGGGCGAAGACTCCGGACACCTCCCGGTCGGCGAACATGGCGTGGAGGTCCGACAGCCGCTCGTCGTCGGTCCCGGAGAGGAATCCCCGGCGGCCGCGGACGTACTTTCCGAATTTCGGCTTCAGCCCGAGGGACTCGACCCGCGCCGCGGCGTCGTCGAGTGACCACAGGTCGAACGTGTACGAGGCCGGCGCGATCAGGCCGACCGTGTCGCCGGGGCGGAGAACCCGCGGCTTGACGACGGGCATCGCGGCGGCGGCCGGCGGCTCCGGGCTCTTCGGTTTCTTCTTCGCGAAGGCGGCGCGCGTTCCGACGGCCGCGCCCGCCGCTCCGAGCGCGGCGACGCGGAGAAACGAGCGCCGGGATTCCACGCGCGCGATCCTAAACCGGTCTAGGATTCCGGACCATGCGAAAACTCCTCGCGCTCCTGGCGGTGGGTCTCGCCGCCGCTGCTTTCTCGACAGCGCGCCCGCCGGCCGCGGCCCGCGCCTCGATCCGTTCGGGTCCCATGCTCGGCTACGCGGATCTCACCGAAGCGTCGGTCTGGGTGCAGACGACCGCGCCGGCGGAGGTCCGCCTGCGCTACTGGCCGGAGGGGAAACGCGGCGAGGCGCGAACGTCTGCGGCACTCTCCGCGTCCGAGAAGACCGACCTGACCGCGCTCTTCGTCGTGCCCAGCCTGGAGCCCGGTTCCCGATACTCGTACGAGATCCTGGTCGGTGGCGCTCCCGCGGCGTTTCCCGCGGGAGGCACGACCGGGACGCTCTCGACCCAGTCCTTCTGGCAGTGGAGGGCCGATCCGCCCGACTTCACCGTCGCGTTCGGCTCCTGCTTCTACTTGAACGAGCCGAAGGACGACCGTCCGGGGACGCCGTACGGCTCCGATCCGAAGATCTTCCGGACGATCGCCGCGATGAAGCCCGACCTCATGCTCTGGCTGGGCGACAACATCTACTACCGAGAGCCGGACTTCGGCAGCGTCACCGCGATGAAGCGCCGCTACGCGCTGGGTCGCGCCGAGCCGGCGCTGCAGCCCCTTCTGACGACCTCCCACCATTACGCCATCTGGGACGACCTCGACTTCGGCCCCAACGACGAGATCTGGATCAACCGCTTCTGGAGGGAGAGCTTCGACATTTTCAAGACGTACTGGGCGAACCCGTCCTACGGAGCGCG
>JBKPMI010000327.1:0-4546 GCA_046732075.1 Acidobacteriota bacterium
GGCCCGCGCTTTGCTCTTTAGGCCAACCTGAAAGGGGGAACGAACAAATGGGCATCCTGGGCTGGATCCTTTTCGGGCTCGTGGTTGGAATCATCGCGAAATTCATCATGCCGGGGCGCGATCCGGGCGGAATCATCATGACCATCGTTCTCGGTATCGTCGGCGCTCTCATCGGAGGGTACGTCGGACAGGCGCTTCACCTGTATGGGCCGGGCGAGCCCGCCGGTTTCGTGGGCGCCACGCTCGGCGCGATCCTCGTGCTGTTCATCTATCGGATGGCCACGCGCAACCGCGTCGTCGCCTGATCCGAGAACACTCACCAATCCTTTCCGAGGGCCGCTTTCGAGCGGCCCCTTTTTTTTGGCTCCTTCCCGCCGCGGAAGGCGTAATCTCGAACAATGAAGTTGAAAATCAGCCGTCGCCGTTCCTCGGCAACCGAGCGGCGCGAGAACGCCGACCGAAGGAACGAAACGAGAAGGCAGCACGACCGCGTTTCGCTCGTCGAGTCGACCGACCGGCGTCACAAGTCCCGCCGGACCGAAGAAAAGAGACCCTAGTAGCCGGCCGGACGCCGCAGGTGGAAATCCGTGCGCTTCTGGATTTCCGACCCGATGGCGGCGAGCTCGGCCTCGCGAAACGGGCCTCCCAGGAGCTGGATTCCGGTCGGTAGCCCCGATGCGCCGAAGCCGTTCGGCAATGACAACGCGGGGTAACCGACCAGGTTTCCGACCGAGATGAGCGCTCCGATCGGGGAGACGAAGTTCTCGGGTCGGCCCTTGGAGAGCTCGGGGTAGGCCTTGTCGAAGTCAATGTCGGCGGGCAGCGCGACCGTGGCGCGCGCGGGAGCAACGAGAGCGTCGTAGCGCTCGAGGAGCGCCGCCATCGGAGCCCGCATCTTCTCCCGCAGCCGCATCGCCTGGAGATAGTCGACCGCCGGGGTCATCACGCTCGAGTAGCCGCCGTAGCGGTCCGATTTCGCCGCGAGCTCGCGCAGGCGCCCCGACTCGATCAGCTCCAGGAAGGCGCTCCCGCCCTCGGCGTCGACGATGGTGCCCGCAACGAGACCGAAGGGCAGGTCGACGATCGCCACGTCGCGCGTCAGGTCCGCGAACCCGGCGAGGACCGCCAGCGAGGCTTCGAAGTTCTTCGCGACCTCCGGCTGGATGTAGTCGGTCGCTGCCTTGAGCACGCCGATTCGCGGCCGACGTCCCGAAGCCGTTCTCGCGCGCGGCGCCGCTACCGTCGTCGGGTCCGCCGGATCCCTCCCGGACATCGCGGCGAGGACGAGCGCGCAGTCGTCGCTGCCGCGCGCCATGGGGCCGAGCTTGTCGAGAGTCCAGCAGAGCGCCATCGCGCCGTGGCGGCTCACGAGTCCATACGTCGGCCGAAGGCCCGTAACGCCGCAGAAGGCCGACGGCGTGATGATGGAGCCGACGGTCTCGGAGCCGATGGCAAACGGGACCAGGCCCGCGGCCACCGCCGCGCCCGGGCCGCTCGAGGACCCGCCGCTCCAGTAGCCCGTGTTCCACGGGTTCAACCCCGGGCCCGTGAACGAGGCGTTCGCGTCGTTGTAGCCCATGCCGCCGGCGAGCTCGACCATCGACAGCTTCGCCACCAGCACCGCGCCGGCGTCCGCGAGCTTGCGGACGACCGTTGCGTCGTAGGCGAAATGCTGGTCGCGGTAGGGCGCCGCGCCCCACGTCGTCGGCATCTTCTTCGTCGCGAGCAGGTCCTTCGCGCCGTAGGGAATGCCGTGGAGCGGACCTCGGTAGCGGCCCTTCCGGATCTCCGCCTCGGCCGCGCGAGCCGCAGCGAGCGCGTCCTCCCCCGCGAGCGTCACGACCGCGTTCAGCTTGCGGCCGTGGGTGTCCAATCGCTCGAGAGACTCCTCGGCGAGCGCGACCGGCGAGATCTTCCCCGCGCGAACCTGCGCGGCCAGTTCCCGCAGCGGCGTGAAGAAGTGAGTGTCCCCGGGGGTCATGGCCGGCTCGTCCGGAAGTCGACCGCGGGCTCCTCTCCGTTCTCGAGGCGGAGCTTCCGCAGCCGCGCGCTGCGGCTCGCGACGAACGCCATGTCCTCGTCCATGAGCGCCTGCTCCGCCTCCGACAGAAACTGCCCGTAGCGTTCTCGGGCCACGCGCGCCAGCGGGTCCGGCTTCTTCGCCGCCGGCGTCAGTGTCGCGGCGGGAGTCGGGGTCGGCGTCTGCGCACGCAGCGGCAGCGCGGCCAGCACGGACAGGGTCCCGGCAGCCTTCAGAATCGCGCGTCGGGTTTTGGGCATCGAATCCTCCTTGCGGCTAGCCCGGCGTTTCCGCCTCGTTGATTCTCTCGTCCATCCGATCCGGAGCTCCGTCGAACAGCAGTTGGCGTTGCGCCGCGCTCGCTCGACTTCTCCGCGTCACGCTCGGCGCCGCCGACGGGATGAAGAGATTCTTCGTCGCGTTCCAGGAAATCTTTCGGTCATAATCCAGCCTTCATGCCCGTCGGAACCGCGTTTCACGAGAGGACGCTTGCCCTGTGCGAGAGCCTGAACTATCGCGAGTGGGCCGGCTATTACACGGTCAGCGCGTATGAGACGCACCACGAGCACGAATACAACGCCATTCGAAACGCCTCCGCTTTGATCGATATTACTCCGCTCTACAAGTACCGGGTCAGCGGCCGTGATGCGACTCGGCTTGTCGACCGCGTCGTCACCAGAGACGTTCAGAAGGTGAAGGTCGGACAGGTCATCTATACGCCGTGGTGCGACGAGAAGGGCAAGGTGATCGACGATGGGACGGTGTCCCGTCTCGACGAGAACACCTACCGCTGGACCGCCGCCGATCCCAGTTTTCGCTGGCTGCATCAGAATGCGCTCGGCCTCGACGTTTCGATCGAGGACATTTCGGAGACGCTCGCCGCGCTCGCGCTGCAAGGTCCAACTTCGGGCCGGCTGTTGAAGAGTGTCGCCGAGGCCAGTATTGCCGACTTGAAGTACTTTCACGTCACCACAGGGCGAATCGCCGGAATCCCGGTGGAGATCTCCCGCACCGGCTATACCGGTGATCTGGGATATGAGATCTGGATGGCATGGGACAAGGCAAAGCAGGTCTGGGACGCGCTGATGCAGGCCGGCCGCGCCTTCGACATTCATCCGGCCGGCATGCTGGCACTGGATGTCGCCCGCATTGAAGCCGGCTTGCTGCTGATCGAGGTCGACTTCAACAGCAGTAAGAAAGCGATCATTGAATCGCAGAAGTATTCCCCGTTCGAGCTCGGGTTGGGACGACTAGTCCATCTCGACAAGGCCCGCTTTGTCGGCCAGGAGGCGCTTGCCGCGGAGCAGAAGCGTGGTCACGCCCGGGAGATCGTCGGGCTCGAGACCGATTGGAATGGGATCGAACGTGTATACGCGCAGGCTGGGCTCCCGCCGGTAATGCCCTCTGCGGCCTCGCGAGTTGCGGTCCCCGTATACAAGAGTGGGACACAGACCGGCAAGGCGACGTCGACCACCTGGTCGCCATCCCTGAAAAGGCTGATAGCGCTGGCAACCATCGATCGCGAGAGTTCCAGAGTGGGCTCCGAGCTGGAGATGGAGATGACGGTCGAGGCCATTCGCCATCGCGTCCCCGCCAGAGTCGTCAAGACGCCCTTCTTCAATCCGAAGAGGAAGACCGCTGTCCCGATCGAGGGCTAGACGTCTTACATGAGCACAAGATACGACGTCATTGTGATCGGTGGCGGTCACAACGGCCTGGTCAATGCAGCGTACCTCGCGAGGGCTGGCAAGAAAGTCCTGGTGCTCGAGCGGCGCTACGTGCTCGGAGGCGCCGCCGTCACCGAAGAAGTGTTCCCGGGCTTCAAGTTCTCTGTCGCCTCTTACGTCGTCTCGCTGTTGAGGCCGGAGATCATTCGGGAACTCGACCTGCCGCGGCACGGCCTCGAGATCCTTCCGCTCGACGGAACCTTCACGCCGATGCACGGGAACTACCTGTGGCGGGTCAACGATCATGCCCGGACGCTGCGGGAGATCGCGCGGCACTCGAAACTCGATGCGGAAGCGTATGACGAATACGGCAGAGCGATGGTGGAAATGGGACGTTTCGTCAAGCCCATACTCTCCATGACGCCGCCGGATCCGACGGCTCTCAATATCCAGGGACTACGGGATCTGCTGTTCCTCGGCCGCCGATTTCAGAAGCTTCCGCACAACGATCAGTACAACCAGGTCCAGCTCATGACCATGAGCGCCGTCGATTTCCTCGATCAGTGGTTCGAGACCGACGTTCTGAAGGCGACGATGGCCGCTTCGGGAATCATCGGCACCTTTCTTGGCGTGAGGTCGCCCGGCACCGCCTACGTGCTGCTTCACCACTATATGGGCGAGATCGACGGCGCCTTTCGCTCATGGGGATTCGCCCGCGGCGGCACCGGCGCGATATCGAACGCCATCGCCAGCGCGGCGCGCGAGCTTGGCGTCGAGATCCGCACCGAAGCGCCGGTTGCGAGAGTTCTCATGAACAACGGACAGGCCAGAGCTGTGGTGCTCGACAACGGCGATGAGA
>JBKPMI010000328.1:0-2989 GCA_046732075.1 Acidobacteriota bacterium
CCGGAGCTTCTCGACACGGCGGACGCGCTCCTCTCCGCGCAGTGGAACGAGCGCGCGGTCCGATCCGCGTACCTGCCGCAGGTCGTTCCGTTCTTCACGACCGAAAAGAGCGACGAAACCGGAGAGCGCACCGACAGCTACGGACTCCTCGTTTCGGAGCAGTTCCAGTTCGGCACCTCGCTCCAGGGTCAGGCGATCGTGAACCGCCGGCCGCTGACGCCGGGCGGGGAGTCGCACAGCGCGGACTACCGGCTCACGCTGTCCCAGCCGCTTCTCCGCGGGGTGGATCCCGCCGTTTCCGCGGAGCCGCTTCGGCTCGCGAAGCGGACCACGACCGCGCAGTCGCGGGCGCTCGAGGTCGCGCGGCGGCGAACGATCCTGCTCATCTACCAGGCGTACCTCGGCGTCTCCCGCCAGGAGGAAGCCGTGCGGATCGCGACCGAGCGGGTCGCGCGCGCGAAAGAGCTGACCGAATTCTCGCGGGCGCGATTCTCGGCGGGCAGCGTCTCGCGCCTCGACGTGCTGCGCGCCGAGCAGCAGGAGGCGTTGACGATCGTCACGATGAACGACGCGCAGAACGCCCTCGATGACCTGCGGGACTCGCTGCGCCGGACGGCGGGACTCCCCGAGAACGAGCCGTTCTCGATCCAGATGCCGCCGGATCTCCCGGTCGCGGAGCCGGCCCTCGATCCGGCGCTCCAGTCGCGGATGGAGCGGCGGCCGGAGGCGCTCGAGGAAGGGGACCAGGTGGTCGACGCGGAGTTCTCCCTCCGGATCGCGAAGAGCCTCCAGCTTCCGTCGCTGAACGGTTTCGTCCGATACGAGGCGGTCGGAAGCGGCCGGAGCACCGGCGACGCCCTGCAGCCCCGGAACCCCGCGTTCGTTTTCGGACTCTCTTCGCAGTACGGCTTGAACAACGCGGCGCTGCGCGCCCAGACGCGCGAGGCGGAGATCGAGCTCGGACTCCGCAAGCGCAACTACCAGTTGCTCGAGGACGACCTCGCGCGGGAGATCCGCCGGGCCTACCGGAGGCTGGACGCCCTGAAGCGCAACCACGAAATCGCGGTCGCGAACGAGCAGGTCTCCCAGCTCCAGTCCGAAGTCGCCCGGCTCCGGTTCGAGAAAGGCCTCTCGGACAACTTCAACGTCGTCGACGCCGAGAACCTGCTGAACTCGGCGCGGCTTTTCGAGCTGGACTCCCGCGTCAGCATTCTCCTCGCCCGGCTGGATTGCCTGTATTCTTCGGGCCAGCTCGACGTGAAACCGTTCCTGGAGCTGCCGTGAGCGCCGTCATGCCTCACCTCCGCGAGGCCTTCCGGCGGAGCGCGTATCTCAGAAAGCGAAAGCATCTCCTCTTTCCGGCGGCCGGCGTTCTCGTTCTCGTCGCGCTCGTCGCGACGTTCGCGCGGAGGGGGGAGAAGCCCGGAGAGTTCGTCGTGCGCCGGGGGACTCTCGAACCGACGGTTCCCCTGGTCGGCACGTTGAACGCGGCGCGCTCCGACTCCTACGGCGCGGTCGTTCCGGGCGTCGAGCTGAAGATCCTCGCGCTCGTCGAAGAGGGGACGCTCGTCGCCGCCGGAGATCGCCTCATCCAGTTCGACCCGGCCCCGTTCCAGAAGGAGCGCGACGTGGCGCGCGCGCGGGCGCGCGAGCTTTCGAACGAGGGGGACCAGGCGCGGCTGGCGCTCGCGGCGCTGCGCCTGAAGTCGACCGCGGAGGTCCGCGATGCCCGGCTCTCCACGGAAACCTCGGAGCGAGACCTCTCCGCGCTCGTCAACACCGGCGCCCCGCTGACCGCGCGCGAGTCGGCGCACGACCTGGAGCAGAGAGAACGCTTTCTCCAGGAGGCGGAGGACAAGCTCGCGGGCCTCGCGCCGTTCGTCGAGAAGGGATACATCTCGCAGGAGGAGTTCCGGGCGGCGAAGTCCCGGCGCGATCAGGCGGCCGCGGATCTCCAGCTCGCCCGGGCGCGGCACGCCGCGCTGGTCCAGCGGACCAACCCGGACCTCATCCGCCGGAAGCTGGACGAGGCCGCGAGGGAACGGGCGGAGCTGCAGTTCGTGGGGGAGAGGTCGCGCGTGTCGATCCAGCAGGCCGAGGCCGCGGTGCGTCTGGCGGCGATCCGACTCGAGGAGGCGAATCGGCAGATCGCCGAGGCCGAGAAGAAGATCGCCTGGTGCACCGTGAACGCTCGCGCGCCGGGGCTGGCGGTCCACAGCGACGTCTTCGACCGCACCGGCGAGCGGCGCAAGGTCCGGGTCGGCGACTCGGTCTGGGGCGGCACGACCGTCGTGACGCTTCCGGACCTGACGCGGATGACGATCCAGGGGCGCGTCCCGGAGTCCGAGATCCACAACCTGTCGCCGGGCGAGCGCGTCGACGTCGCACTCGACGCTTTCCCGGAGCGGCGGCTGACGGGAGTGCTCGGGCACATCGGCAGCGTCGGCGCCTCCGAGAAGAACGAGTCGCGCTCGTTCCCGGTCACGATCGACGTGAACCAGAGCGATCCGCGGTTCCGGCCCGGGATGGTCGCGCGCTGCTCCATCCGGGGCATGCGGGTCGCCGACGCCCTCTACATCCCGGTCGAAGCCGTCCACACCGACGAGCACGGCTCGTTCGCCTGGGTGACGTCGATGTTCGGGCGACCGAAGGCGCGAAGGATCGTTCTGGGCGCGACGACGTCGCAGTTCGCAGAAGTCCGGGAGGGGCTGCGGGCCGGCGACCGGGTGCGTCTGACCGAGACGGAGTAGCGAAAAAGGGGACGGATCTATTTTCCGCCGAGGGCCTGGTTCAGGTCCTCGATCAGATCCTCGGCGCTCTCGAGCCCCACGGAGAGTCGCAGCAGGTCCTCCGGCGTCCGCGAGCCGGGCCCCTCGCTCGAGGCGCGATGCTCGATCAGGCTCTCGGGCCCGCCGAGGCTGGTGGCGTTGACGAAGAGCTTCGTGCGCGCCGTCGCCCGGACCGCCGCCTCCCGGCCGTCCCGGACGTG
>JBKPMI010000329.1:0-5874 GCA_046732075.1 Acidobacteriota bacterium
AGCCGGTACGGCTCGCCCTGGAGCGAGCCGCTGGTCTCGAAGCCTTCGAAGCCCGCGTCGGCGAGCATCCCCAGGATCTCCCGCGTCGTGTAGATGCGGTGCACAGCGCGCTTCTTCTCGACCTCGCTGCCGCGGGTAACCGTGTAGAGGTTCTCCATCGTTCCGGCCGCGGGGTCGTAAGAGTTTTTCGCTGCGAAGACCAGGTTCCCCACCGGCATCTCGTAGCTCTCCCGGAACGACGGCAGAACCGACTCCGCGGCCTTGAAGTCGCCGAAGAAGCGGCCGCCCGCGACCAGAGTCCGCGCGACCGCCTCGAGAAAGGCGGCGTCGCCCGAGTCGCCGAGGAATCCGAAGCTCGATCCGGCGCAGTACGCGGCGTCGAACTCCTCGTTCCAGTCCCGCGGAAGGTCGCGCATGTCGGCTTCGCGCCACGCGACGTCGAGACCGCGCTCCCGCGCCGAGTCTGCCGCCGCGGCGAGAAAACAGGAGGAGATGTCTACGCCGGTGACGCGGCAACCGCGCGCCGCGAGCTCCAGCGCGAGGCGGCCGTCGCCGCACGGGACGTCGAGGACGCGCATTCCCGGAGCGAGACGCAGCGACCTCCAGAGAAAGTCGGCCTCCGCGCGTGTCGTCTCGGGAGTCATGGCGGCCCGCCAGAAGTCGACCATCAGGCCACCGAAAAAGTCTTTGTACCAATCGTCGCTCATTCGAGAACTCTCCTGTATGCCGTCCGATCGGACGGCGGTTTCATTTCGGGAATTGGGAGAGTCGGACTAGCGGACGATCATAGGCAGCGCGGAAAGTCTACCTCGTGCGGGCCACGTCCTTCAGCAGTCTCAAGACAAGCGCGGTCCATCCGGTCTGGTGCGAGGCGCCGAGCCCTCGGCCGGTCTCGCCGTGGAAGTACTCGTGGAAGAGAACGAGGTCCTTCCAGTGCGGATCCTTCGCGAAGCGGGGGTCGTCGCCGTGGCACGGCCGCCTTCCGTTCTCGTCCGGCAGGAACGTCGCGGCCAGCCGGCGCGACAGCTCGAGCCCCAGCTCCCGGAGGTTCATCCGGCGGCCGGAGCCGCGTGGCACTTCCACCGTCAGGTCGTTGCCGTAGTAGTGGTAGTAGCGCTCGAGCGCCTCGATGATCAGGTAGTTCATCGGAAACCACACCGGCCCGCGCCAGTTCGAATTCCCGCCGAAGGTGCCGGTCGTCGACTCGGCCGGGTCGTACGCCACTCGATACTCCCGGCCCGCGACGGTGAACGTGTACGGACGCTCCCCGTAGACGCGCGAGAGCGCGCGAATTCCGTGCGGCGAGAGGAACTCGCTCTCGTCGACGAGGTACCCGAGAACTCTCTCGAGCCGCGGCCGCGACGGGATCGCCAGCAGCCGGTGGCGGTGGGCGCCGCCCGCCTTCCGTTCCATGTAGGAGATGTGGTGCGCGAGGTCGGCGCGGTTGTCCAGGAACCACTGCATTCGCTTGCGGAAGCCGGGCAGTCGCTCGAGGAGGGGCTCCTCCAGGATCTCCACCGCGAACAGGGGGACGAGCCCGACCATCGAGCGGAGCTTCAGCGGGAAGTGGAGCCCGTCCACGTGGAGCTGGTCGTAGTAGAAGCCGTCCTCCTCGTCCCAGAGACCCGAGCCCCCGAGCGTGTTCATGGAGTCCGTGATCGCGACGAAGTGCTCGAAGAACTTGGAGGCGACGTCTTCGTAGGCCGGCTCCTCGCTCGCGAGCTCGAGGGCCATCGCCAGCATCGTCAGGCAGTAGAAGGCCATCCACGCGGTTCCGTCGGCCTGGGGGAGGTGACCGCCGGTCGGGAGCTCGCTCGAACGGTCGAAGACTCCGATGTTGTCGAGGCCCAGGAATCCGCCGGCGAAGAGGTTCTTCCCCTCCGGATCCTTCCGGTTGACCCACCACGTGAAGTTCAGCAGCAGCTTCTGGAAGACGCGCCCCAGGAAGACGCGGTCGCGCGCTCCCCGCGCCCCCGTGATCTTGTAGGTGCGCCACGCCGCCCACGCGTGGACCGGCGGGTTCACGTCGCCGAACGCGAACTCGTAGGCGGGAATCTGTCCGTTCGGGTGCATGTACCACTCGCGCAAGAGCAGGATGAGCTGCTCCTTCGCGAAGTCCGGATCGAGCCGCGCGAAGGGGAGCATGTGGAAGGCGAGATCCCACGCCGCGTACCAGGGGTACTCCCACTTGTCCGGCATCGAGATCACGTCGCGGTTGTAGAGGTGCGTCCACGCGCTGTTGCGGCCGTTTTTCCTCGACTCGGGCGGAGGCGGCTGCGCCGGATCTCCCTCCAGCCAGTCCTTCACCGCGAAGTGGTAGAACTGCTTCGTCCACAGCAGACCGCCGTAAGCCTGCCGTCCGACGTTGACCTCTTCCTCCGTCATCGCGGAGGGGATGAGCGGCTCGTAGAGGGCCTTCGTCTCCCGCTTCCGGGCGTCGAAGACCGCGTCGAAATCGCCGAACGGATCCGCCGGCGCCTCATCCTCGGAGAAGAGTCGAAGCCGGAACGTCGTCTCGCTCTGAGCGGGCACTTCGGCGGCGTAGTGCGCGGCGGACTTCGTTCCAACTTCGCCGGGATTGACGGCGTCGCGGCGGCCGTGGATGACGTGCTCGTGGAAGGCGTCCTTCACGTACGGTTGCGCGTTGGCCGCTCCGAAGAGGCGCTGGACGTTCGTCTCGTTCTCGGTGAAGAGAAAGATCGGCTCGACCGGGTTGCGGTCCGCGGCGAAGTGGAAGCGGCCGAGCGCGGAGTGCTCCGCGAGGAGCTCGCCCGGGCCGGCGCGGGAGATCCGGGGCCGGGGCCAGTACCCCTCGCCGGTCCGGCCCCACGACCACGTGTTCCGAAACCACAAAGTCGGCAGGACATGGAGCGGCGCCGCCTCCGGGCCCCGGTTGGCCGCCGTGATGCGGATCAGGATGTCGTTGGGGCCGGCCTTTGCGTACTCGACGAAGACGTCGAAGTAGCGGTCTCCGTCGAAGACGCCGGTATCGAGGATCTCGAATTCCGGATCGCCCCGACCGCGCCGCCGGTTCTCCTCGACGAGGAGCGTGTACGGGAACTCGGCCTGCGGATACTTGTAGAGCGCCCGCATCCAGGAGTGCGTGGGCGCGGAATCCAGGTAGAAGTAACACTCCTTCACGTCCTCGCCGTGGTTGCCCTCCGGGCCCGCGAGGCCGAAGAGGCGCTCCTTCAGAATCGGATCGCGGCCGTTCCACAACGCGAGGGCGAAACAGAGGCGTCCTTCCCGGTCCGTGATGCCCAGCAGTCCGTCCTCACCCCAGCGGTAGGCGCGGCTGCGCGCGTGGTCGTGCGGGAAGTACTCCCAGCAGGTGCCGGCCTCGGAGTAGTCCTCACGGACCGTGCCCCACTGCCGCTCCGAGAGATAGGGACCCCAGCGCTTCCAGTTCTTCTCGCGCCGGGCGTCTTCCGCGAGCCGCGCGGCCTCGGCCCCGATCGAGGGCGATTCCCGTCGAGGGGCGCTCAGGAGGCGGTCCGCTCCTCGACGTATCCGCACGCCGGACACGTGTGGAACTCGACGAGCACTCCTTCGAAGGCGGGATCTCCGTAACCTTCCGCGCGACTGCGCGAGGAGTCGATCTTCTCGGCGTGGCGGTTCATCTCCGCGCCGCAGCCCGGACAACGCAGCTTCATCCGCTCACTCACGTCGAGCTCCTTCCCTCTTACGCGATCGGAACGTTCCGGCGACCGTGGCGCAGCACTTTCGCCATCCACACGAGCTCGTTGACGAACTTCTCGAGGCGCCGGCCGTAGGAGGGCTCACGCAGGGCGCCGGTCTCCGGGTCGAAGACAGTTCCGACCTTCGAGAAGTTCACGTCCCAGAAGATCGTCACGAGGCCGAGCTCGCGCAGAACGGGCAGGAGGTTCTCCACCATCCGTGTACCGCCCCAGGGTCCCGCGGAGACCCCGCAGATGCCGACCGGCTTGTGGATGTACTCCTTCAGATTCGTGTCGAGCGCGTGCTTCAACATCCCGGGATAGCCGTGGTTGTACTCGGGGACCACCAGAACGAGAGCGTCGGCCTGCATCATCGCCGCCGAAAACGTCGGGTCCTTGATGGCCTCGCCCTCGTCGGTCGGCGGAAAGGAGAGTGTCCGTACGTCGATCAGCTCCGTCACGACGTCGGGCCACTCCCCGAGGCGGGACGTCACCCAGCGTGCGGCATGCTCGCTCTGCCGGCCCTGCCGCGGCGTGCCCAGGATGACCGGGACGAAGAGGGATTGTTCGGCCGTCGCGGTTGCGCTCAACGTGGTCCTCTCGAAGGCGGACCGGATTCTCTCTCACTCCCGGCCCTTCCCACGGGTGGTACCCTGAAGGCAGTCGCACCCCAAAAACAGAGGAGATTCGATGAGCAGTCGTTCGACCGCGGCTTTCGCCGCCGCACTCGCGCTCTTCGCCGTGCCCGGACCCGGCGCCGCTCAGAACGTGCGGGTCACGGCCGGCACGATCGAGGACCGTCGCACCACCGGAAAATTCTTCGGGGGCCTGGAGATTGAGTTGAAGCTGACGGGCGACGACCTCGCGGACGCCCGCGGCGCGCGGGTTCTGCTGAAGAAGGCGGTCGACGAGAGCGGCCACGACCTGCTGCCGGAGCAGAAGCGCGACGAGGATTTTCAGAAGTCTTCGGGCAGCGGCGGACCGGACCTCAAGGTCAACCTGAAGAACCCGGCCCGCGGCGCAGGAGCGATCAAGGAGGTGGCCGGCGATGTCGAGCTCTACGCCCCGTCGCGCGACCCGGCGGCCACCGTCGTCGTCGACCGGCTCACGAGCCGGATGGACAAGCCCGTCGAGTCGGCCGCGCTGAAGGCCCAGAAGATCAAGGTGCGGCTGGTGTCTCCCAACGTCTATCGCGGCGACGCGAAGAAGCGGCAGGCGGAAATGGACGCGGAGATGGAGAAGCACAAGGAGGACATGAAGAAGGAGGCGGGCGGCGACGACAAGACGGCCGAGGCGCTGATCGGTCTCGTGAAGGCCTTCTCCGGGATGATGAACGACGTCGGCGACAACGACGTGATCCTCCAGATCGAGGACGAAGACGGAAAGCTCCAGGACGTCGAGGTCGTCGGCAAGAGCGGTCTGATCGACACGCGCGGCTCGATGAGCTCCGGCGGCCTCAAAATCCTCCAGTACTCGGAGAAGCTCCCTCCCGAGGCGAAGCTGCGCTTCCTGCTGAAGACGAAGAAGTCGATCCTGCGGACGCCGTTCTCGTTGACGAACGTCCCGCTTCCATGAGGCGAACGATGACGCGAAACAATGGAAAGCTCTTCCGGCTCGCGATCGGCGGCGTGCTCGCCGCAGGAATCGCCGCGGCCCTTCCGGCCCCCGCCGGCGTCACGGTGGGCGCCGGCGACATCACCGACCGGCGCCGCAACGACAACGTCTTCTCGGGCCTCGAGGTCGAGCTGAAGCTCGCGGGGGAGGCGGCGGACGGAGTGCGCGGGGCGCGCGCCGTCGTCCAGAAGGCGACGGACGACACCGGGCGGAGCCTGGTGAAGGACAGCGAAAAGACCCCCGACTTCGAGAAGGCGTCGGGCGACGCCCCGCCGACGTTGAAGCTCGACCTGCGGAACCCGGCGCGGCGGGCCACGAAGATCAAGGAGATCTCGGGACAGGTCGAGCTGTTCCTTCCGGCGCGCGACTCGGCGTCGACCGCGAAGGTCGACCGCTTCCAGGCAGGCATGGACAAACCGGTTTCCTCCGGAGCGCTGAAGGCGGCGGGCGCCGAGGTGACGGTCGTCTCACGGAAGACCTATGACGCCGAGAAGAAGAAGGACGACGAGCGCAAGAAGAAAGAAGCGGAGTCCGCCGGGATCGCCGGCGCCATGGCCAGCGTGTTCAGCGGATTGTTCGAGGG
>JBKPMI010000330.1:0-1056 GCA_046732075.1 Acidobacteriota bacterium
GCACGAAAGGAGGCTTCATGCCGAATCGGTTTCTTTCGGCTCGATGGGCCATCGCGCTCCTGGCGATAGCCCTGGCCGTACCGGCCTTCGGCCAGTACGGCTCGAGCACGGGCGGTATCCAGGGGCGCGTGACGGACGAACAGGGCGGCGTGCTGCCCGGCGTTCAGGTGACGTTGAGGGGACCCGGCGCGCCGACCACGGTCTACACGGACGCGCGCGGCGAGTTCCGGGCGGCCAACCTGGATGCAGGTAAGTACACGCTGACGTTGACCCTGTCCGGCTTCCAGAACGTGGTTCGGGAAAACGTCGACGTCAACATCGGGCGCAACACGGAGTTGACGATTCCGATGGGTCTGACCCGGGTCGAGGCGGCGGTGACGGTCACGAGTGAAGCACCGCTCCTGGAGACCAAGCGGGTGCAGACGGCGGCGATCGTGTCGCAGCAGGAGCTGAAGTCGATTCCGTCGGCACGCGACCCCTGGGTAGTTCTGCAGAGTGCCCCGGGTGTTGCGATCGACCGGATCAACGTGGCGGGCAGCGAGAGCGGACAGCAGTCCAACTTCTCGGCGCACGGCTCGGCCGCGGGTACGTTCACGGTGGACGGAGTCAACCTGACGGACATGTCGGCGTTGGGCTCTTCCGCGGCGTACTACGACTTCGACATGTTCCAGGAGATGCAGGTCATCACGGGCGGCGGCGACGCGTCGATCTCGGGCGCGGGCGCGCACCTGAACATGGTGACCAAGCGCGGCACGAACGACGTGCACGGCAGCGCGCGGGTCTTCGGTGTCGACGAGCGCTTCCAGTCCAACAACATCCCGGACGAGGCGCTTCACCAGGCCACCCCCGTTGCTTCCGGAAATCACATCCAGAGCCTCCAGGACTACGGCGCGGAAGCCGGCGGTCCGGTGTGGAGGGATCACCTCTGGCTGTGGGGCGCCTATGGCCGCGACCAGATCAACCTGATCACGGCGCTCGGCGCATCGGACAAGACGACGCTCGAGAACCTCAATGCGAAGCTGAACTGGCAGATCGTTCCGTCCAACGCGGCCAACG
>JBKPMI010000331.1:0-3595 GCA_046732075.1 Acidobacteriota bacterium
CCTGAGGGCGGAACGCCGGCGAGCGCTCGCCGAGGCTCTGCCTCACGCCGAAGACGCGTATCGCCTGCTCGCCGGCAACGACGACCTGGGCCGCGTGTTCGAGGAGTTCCGAAAGGCGCGGGAGGCCTCCCACGCCGAGCGCCCACGCGAGATCGGCGAAGACTGAAACTGGGTCCGCGGCGTTCGCTTCGCGAACGGCGGACAGAAATTTCAAGCGAGGGCTTCCACTCCGGCTCGGCCCGAGCTCCGCTTACAATCGCCGGCGCGTGATCGTCTACCTGAACGGCCGATACCTCCCGCGCGAGGAAGCGAAGATCTCGCCGGAGGACCGGGGATTCCTCTTCGCCGACGCGATCTACGAGGTCGTTCGATACGGCGCCGGCCGTCCCTACCGGCTGGCCGAGCATCTCGGGCGGATGCGCGACGGCCTCTCGGCGCTCCGGATCGCGGCCGAGCCGTCGTTCTTCCCGGAGGTCGCGGGTCATCTCGTCGAGCAGAACGATCTGGGCGACGCCGACGCTCTCGTCTATGCGCAGGTGTCGCGCGGCGCCGCGCCCCGGTACCACGCCTTTCCGCCGGAGGGCACGACGCCGACGGTCTTCGCGTTCGCGCGGAAGACGGATCCGTCGCCGTCGGCCGCGGGCGGGAGAGCGATCCTCGTCCCGGACGAGCGGTGGGGACGGTGCGACGTGAAAGCCGTGATGCTCCTTCCGAACGTGCTCGCCTCGCAGCAGGCGCGGGAGGCCGGCGCGATCGAGGCGATCCTGGTTCGCGACGGGATCGCCTGGGAGGGGACGAAGGCCAACCTCTTCGTGCGGTCGAAGGAGGTCGTGCGCACCGCTCCGCGCGGCCCGCGCATCCTTCCGGGCGTGACGCGCGGCGCGGCCCTCGAGGCCGCCGCGAGCCTCGGCTATCGGGTGGAAGAGCGGACGATCGCGGTCGAAGAGCTCTTCACGGCGGACGAGGTCTTCCTCGCCTCCACGACGCTGTGGACCTACCCGCTCGTGGAGGTCGACGGGCGGCCCGTCGGAGGCGGGAAGCCGGGCGACGCCGCGGCGCGGATCAAGGAGATCCTCCAGGCCGAGTTCCGCGGGGCCCCCGCGACCGCGGCGAAGTCGGCCGGCTGATGCCCGAGTACACCGGGGAACACGCGCGCTCCGGGATCGACGCCGAGCTCCCGCCGATCGAGACCTGGCCGAACCAGTATCCCGATTATGAGATCGCGGTGGAGATCCCGGAGTACACCGCCATCTGCCCCAAGACGGGCCTGCCCGACTTCGGACACCTGACGATCCGCTACGTTCCGGAGGCGCTCTGCCTCGAGCTGAAGTCGCTGAAGCTTTACGTGGTCGCCTACCGCAACGTCGGCATCTTTTACGAGAATGCGGTCAACCGGATCCTGCGCGACTGCGTGGCTGCGTGCCGTCCGAAACGGATGACCGTCGTCGGCCGTTTTACTTCGCGCGGCGGAATCTCCTCGGTCGTCGAAGCGCGATACCCGTCCGACTGACCGGGATGGACTGGTTCCGAGACCTCTTTCACCGGGTCACCGACGTCGAGACTCTCGTCCGCGTCGGCGGCCTGACCGCGATGACTGCAATCGTCTTCGCGGAGACCGGCCTCATGGTGGGGTTCTTCCTGCCGGGGGACTCGCTCCTGGTGACGGCGGGTGTCTTCGCCGCCGCCGGGAAGCTGAACATCTGGTCGCTGAACGCGCTTCTCATGGCGGCGGCGGTCGCGGGCGACACGGCGGGATACTGGTTCGGTCGACGGGTCGGACCGGCCCTCTTCAAGCGGCCGAAATCGCTTCTTTTCAACCCGGACCACCTCCGCCGGGCGCACGACTTCTACGAGAAGCACGGCGGCAAGACGATCATCATCGCCCGCTTCATGCCGATCATCCGGACGTTCGCGCCGATCGTGGCGGGAATGGGGGAGATGAACTACCGCCGGTTCCTGTCCTTCAACGTGTTCGGCGGCGTGTTCTGGGTGGCCTCGATGACCGGGATCGGCTACTTCCTGGGCCGGATCCCGGGCGTGCGCGAGCACATCGAGGTCGTCATCCTGATCGTGGTCTTCCTCTCGATCCTGCCCGGGATCATCGCGTTCGGGCGGGAGTGGATGAAGAAGAGGAGATCGGCCCGCGCCCGGGCCGCCGATTAGGCGACCGCGGAAACCGGCCGCGGGGACGTCGCCGGCGGCACGAACCGGTCGCGGATCTCGCGCACGAGCTCGGCGATCTCGACGCCGTGGACCCGGTCGTGCTCGGTCATCAGGCGCGGCACGTCGGCGAGCTCGACCCGGCCGATGCCCTCCTGCTTCCCGGCGCGCTTCCACTCCTCGGCCGAGACGTCGCGCAGCTTCTGAAGGTTCCGCGTGCGAGCCAGCGTGAAAGCGAGAAGGCCCTCGGCGAGGTCGCGCCGCTGATAGAGCCTTTCGCGCGCAACGCGGTCCCCATCGAAGTTCGAAAGCAGGGGTTCGTCCTCCGTGAGCAGGCGGCGGATGCGCACCGCGTACGCCTCCCGCTCCAGATCGGCGAGATGCCAGACGTGCTCGACGAGCGAAAAGCCGCCGGTCGTGCCGCGCTGTCGCACGCTGTCCTCCGGAAGCTCCGCCGCTGCGCGGGCAAGAAGGGCAGGCGTCGACTCCAGGGTCAGGAAAAGGGTTTCGAGCTCGCGGCGATTCATGTGTAACTCCATCTCTCCACTACGCACAGGGGGTGTCGAAAGTTTCCCGAAACCACCGTTTTTCCGAGGAAACTTGAGAATCCGTTTAGACTCGCCCCGTGGTTTTCGAGGCGCTCCGCTCTTTTTTTTCGAAGTCGCCGGACCCGACGGCCGGCGGCCCGGATCCGGTCGCGATCGCGGCGTGCGCGCTGCTGCTCGAGATTGCGCACGCCGATGAGACGTTCACCGCCGACGAGCGCGATCGAATCGCGCGCCACGCGCGTGAGGACCTGAACGTCGCGGAAGGCGACGTTCGCGAGGTCCTGCGGCTCGCGGAGGAAGCACGGAAGGCGAGCGTCGATCTCTACCAGTTCACGCGTCTCGTGACCGAAAGCTTCTCGCGTGAGCAACGACTGCTCTTGATCGAGGCGATCTGGGGCGTCGTGTATTCCGACGGTGTCCTGACGGCGGTCGAGGGGCAGCTCGCGCGTCGGATCGCGGAGCTCCTCGGCTTCCAGCATCCCGAAGTCCAGGCAGTACGCGAACGGGTGGCTGCGAAGAAGACCTAGCGGAGCTTTCGGGCTTCCTCCGCGGCGCGCTCGAGCCGGGACTCCAGCCGAAGGATTTCGGTGCGCGCGGCCGCAGCGTCCCCGCGGACGCCCGCCTCCCGGATCGCCGGGAGCGTTTCGGCGGCGTACGACGGCAGCGGCGCGTAAATCAGGTGCCGGAACCAGGGCCGGCCCGGGAGTCCGGCGGAATCCGAGACCGCCCGCTCCAGGCCGAGCAGCCACTCGTTCACGCCGCGAAGCCGTCCCGCGTCCGCGCGCCCCGACGCGAGGTCGGCGGCGACGGCGTCGCGGGTCGCCTTCGCTTCGGTCGCCCAGCGCTCGGCGGCGGCGGAGAGTCGCGCGAGATCCCCGGCGTAGGGC
>JBKPMI010000332.1:0-6620 GCA_046732075.1 Acidobacteriota bacterium
AGCTGATCCCGCTGCTGTCCAGCCAGGGGACGACGGAGGAGGAATCGGCGCTCACCCTGGGAGCCTCGGGCTGGCGAACCTTCTGGCACGTCAGCCTCCCCAAGATGCGCTGGGGGCTGCTCTACGGTGTCGTGCTCTGCAACGCGCGGGCGATGGGGGAGTTCGGCGCCGTATCCGTTGTGTCGGGGCACATCCGGGGGGTCACGAACACGCTTCCCCTCCACATCGAGGTCCTCTACAACGAGTACCAGTTCTCGGCGGCGTTCGCGGTCGCTTCTCCCTTGACGCTGCTGGCGCTCGTCACGCTCGCCGTGCAGGGCTGGGTGGAGTGGAGGTCGGAGCGCCGCTGACCTGGGACACGGGACAGGGAACACGGGACAGGAGGAAAACGAATCAGCGCGCGGGCGCCGGGACCGAGAACGGCAGACCCACCGTCACCTCCAGGCCGCCCTCCGGCGCGTTCTCCAGGTCCAGCCGCTGGTCCTCCCCGTAGAGCTGCTGCAGGCGCTCGCGCGTGTTCGCGAGGCCGACACCCGAGCCGCCGGTCCGCGGCGAATCGACGAGCCCGGGCCCGTCGTCGCGCACCCGCAGCACGAGCATTCCACTCTCCCGCCGCGCGGAGATCTCGACGCGGCCGGAACCCGGCTGCGCCGAGACGCCGTGCTTGATGGCGTTCTCGACCAGCGGCTGCAGGATCAGGTTCGGCACGCGCGCGGCGGAGAGGTCGGACGGCACGTCGAACGCCACCTGCAGCCGGTCCTGGAAACGGGTCTTCTGGATCTCCAGGTACATTTCCAGGAACTCGAGCTCCCGCGAGAGCGGAACGAGCTGCGCCGCGTCGGCCTCGAGACTCCGGCGGAGCAGCTCCTCCAGCCGCAGGATCGTCTGCGCCGCGGCCTCCCGGTCGCGGAAGACCAGCGGAAGAACGCTGTTCAGCGCGTTGAAGAGGAAGTGGGGGTGGAGCTGCGTCTGGAGCCGCACGAGCCGCGCGTCCGCGAGCTGCGCCTCGAGCTGCGAAGCGCGCAGCTCGCGCTCCCGGGAGAGGCGCAGCGCCTGGATCGTCCAGCACACGCCGACGATCCCCCAGTAGGTCAGCAGGTTCGACAACAGGAAGATCGTGAGCACGGAGGGGACGCCGCGGAGCTCCCGCGCCAGAGCGAACGGCATTCCCATGAGCGTGGGGTAGAGGACCGCGAACGCCGTGCCGTGGCCGACCGCGAACACCGCGCTGGCCGTGATGTGCACCGCGAAGACGCGGGCGCGCGACTGGCTGCCGAGCGAGTGGCGCAACGCGAGCCGCGCGACGAACGGCGTGAGCGCCGCCCAGAGGTAGGAGAAGAGAAGGTTCTGCGCGAGCGCCTCGCGGAAGCCGAACTCCAGCCGGTCGGCGGAGACCGGGTCGAGCGTCCAGCGCTCGACCGCCCGGAAGACCCCGATCGCCGTCCACACCCCGACGATGAGAAGGGGGTCCGGCCTCCACTTGCCACTTTGCCGCGAAAGCCGCCCCATTACGCGATCCTCGGGGCCAGTCGCCCGGGGTCCACCCCCGGCGCGTCGCCGGCCGTGAGCGGCGCGAAGGGAATCTCGACGACGGCCTCGCGCGAGAGCGTGCTCCACTCCAGCCGGTGATCGCCGGGATACTCCAGGTCGAGCCGCCGCGCGGCGCGCTCGATGGCCTCGCGGCTCGCTGTCGCCGACGGGGGCGCTCCCGCGCCCGCCTCTGCACCCGAATCCGCGCGCACGCGAAGCGTCACCCGCTCTCCCTGCCGGTCTCCCGAGATCTCGACGCGCACCGGCGCGGGATGCGCGGCCGCGACGGCCGCCTCGACCAGCGGCTGCAGCACGAGGCTCGGGACCGCCGCGTCGAGGACCTCCCGCGGCACGAGGAGCCGCAGGCCGAGATCGCGCTCCAGGCGCGTGCTCTCGATCCGAAGGTAGAGGTCCGCGTAGCGCAGCTCTTCGCCCAGCCGGACGAGCCGCTGCCCTCCGTTCTTGAGCGACAGGCGGAGGAGCTCGCCCAGGTCGACGATCGTGCGCGCCGCGGCGCGCGGGTCACGCCGGATGGTCGCGCGCAGGAGGGAGAGCGTCTGGAAGAGAAACGCCGGGTGCAGCTGCAGCTTCAGCGCCTCGAGCCGCTCGCGCGCGAGCTGCGTCTGCAGGTGCGACGCGCGGATCTCCCCCTCGCGCCAGGCGCGGTAGTCGTCGAGCCCCCACGTCACGCCGACGATCTGAAGGTACGTCGCGATGCGCGTCGGGCCCGTGACGACCGCGGAGTGCAGCCAGTTCGAGAAGAGCTCACTCCACGCGACGCCCGGCGCGAAGACGAGCTTGTACACCGCGTGCGAGACGAACGTATGGAGGAGAGCGAACGCCGCGCTCGCCGGAAGGTGGACGGCGATCAAGAGCGGCACCGACCGTCCCGGGAACGGATACCGGCGCGCGAGCCGCATGACCAGCGGCGTGGCCGCCGCCCACAGCGCCGCGACGAAGAGGTTGTCCCCGAGCGCTGACCCGAACGACCAGGCGTTGGGCTCGAGCTCGTGACCCCGGAGGTAGCGCTGCGTCGCCTGCAGGACCGCAACGAAGCTCCAGACCCCGACGATCCAAGCCGCCGCGATCCAGCGCTCGCGCCGCGTTCGACTCATCCCGCGCTCCGCCGGATCCGACCCCCGCCGGGGATCCGATCCCGGCCGGCGATCAGGTCCCGAACCGGCGGAACTCTTTCAGCCGATCGCGATAGCTCGACGACAGCGTGAGCTGGGTGCCGTCCCGGAGAATGACCGCGTAGTCGCCGTTGAACCAGGGGTGAAGCTCCTTGATCCGCTCGATGTTGACGATAGCGGATCGGTGGATCCGAAGGAACTTCTTGGGATCCAGGCGCGACGCGATCGCGGACGTCGTCTCGTGCAGGAGGTAGATGGTCGGGCCCACGTGGATCCGGACGTTGTTGCGCGACGACTCGATCCAGTCGATGTCCTTGACCTTGACGAACACGTTCTTGCCGTCGGATTTGAGCAACACCCACTCCGGGAACGAGCGATCGCGACGGATCTTCTCGACGATCCGGGAGATCGACTCCCGGAAGTCCTCCAGCGACTTGCCCTTGACGAGCTCGCGGACGCGGCGGACCGCCTCCTCCACGCGCTCCTTGCTGAACGGCTTCATCAGGTAGTCGACGGCCTGCGCCTCGAACGCGCGCACCGCGTACTGGTCGAAGGCGGTCACGAAGACGACCGCCGGGATTTCCTCGGGCGTGAGCGCCTCGAGGACGCCGAAGCCGTCGAGGCCCGGCATCTGCACGTCCAAAAAGACGAGGTCCGGCTTCAGGCGGCGGATCGCCTCGGCGGCTTCGAATCCGTCGCCGCACTCTCCCATCACCTCGAGCTCGGGGTCTTCCGCGATGGCGCTGCGGACCCACTCGCGGGCCAGGGGCTCGTCGTCGACGATCAGGGCGCGGATGTTCATTTCCCACCTCCTGCGGTTCGGAGTACTCCTTTGTGAGTACGGAGGGCCCAGCAAGAGGGTTGCCGCTCGCCGTCTCGAATAAACCGAGTCCCGCTGCGCCCGACTATCCGCGCCCGCCCTCGCGAATCCAAGAATCCGGGGATGAAATCCATTTTTCCGGGGACGGGGCTTCGGTTTTCGAAAACGGGGACAGACCCCGATTTTCGCGAAATCGGGGACAGACCCCGTTTTTCAGTGGTGGTGCATTTCCGGCGTCGCCGTCGGGGCCGGCGCCGCGGCCGCCGCGGGCATCGAATTCCAGATGTCCCGGTAGAGCAGCCAGGCGCCCCCGACCTTCCGGTACACGACGACGTACTTGACCTTCGCGGTCGCCGCGGCCTGTCCCGCCGGCTGGATGTGCATGGTCGCGATGCCCGTCTCGGCCGCCAGGTTTCCGCTCGACACGACGTCGACGATCTCGAACTCGAGCGACCGGATCCCGGTCGCGCCGGCCTCTTTCCAGAGCGCCTCGATGGCCGGACGGCCCTTCACCATGTCGCCGTCGGGCGGGAAAGCGATCGCGTCCTCCGCGTACATCCGGGCGACCGCGGAATAGTCGCCGCGCGCATACGCAGCAGCGAAATCCTTTCCGACCTTCTCGATAGAGGCGCGCGCCGGATCCATCTTCGGGGGCTCGGCGCGCAGGACGAGTGCCGGGAAAAGCAGGGAGACGCCCAGGACGGCGACGCGAAAACGGCGCATGAACTCCTCCTCCAGATATGCGGACCAGAAGCGGCCCGCGAATGAACGGGGAGTTTTACCGCTCGGCGGCAGGCGGGGCAACCGTCGCGAGCCACTTCTCGAAGGTCGCGCGGTCGTCCCCCTTCAACCGTCGGAGGGCGCCGGTCGAGTGCGAGGAGAGGACGTTCGGGTCGTCGAAGGGGAGCCGGGCATACATCCGCCCGCCCGGGTTGTGGCACGGGGCGCACCTCGTCGCGAGGATCGGACGGACGGTCGTGAAGAAGAGCTCGTCGCGGGCCGGGGCGGCGGGAGCCGGCTCGGAAGCGGGGGTGGAAACCATTTTCGGCGGGACGATGGCGGTGGGATTCGATTCCGCCACCATCGGAAGCTCGCGGTCGGAGGCTTCGGTCCGCGCCGGCTGCGACGCGGAGTAGCGCACCCCGGAGCAGCGCGGACCGATCGCCACCCCCGCCAGGAGGACCAGGGTCAGGATCGATCCCACCCGCATGCTCGATTTCTCCGCGCCCGGTGACCTCACACGAAAACCCCTGTCGCTGCAGGCGAATTCCGGCGTGGCACCCCTCTTGCGAAATAGCCCTCGGATAGGAGGCAGGTATGTACCGAAATTACCGGCAGGATTGGGCGCCGTGGCAGAGCCTGGGATTGCTCGTGCTGCGCCTCGTGGTGGGGGCGGCTTTCATCCTCCACGGCTGGCCCAAGATCCAGAACCCCATGCACTGGATGGGCGACAAGGTGAGCCCGATCCTGCAGCTGTGCTCGGCGCTCGCCGAGTTTGGAGGCGGAATTGCTCTCATCGTCGGGTTCCTGACGCCGATCGCCGCGGCGGCTCTCGCGATCAACATGGCGTTCGCGCTCCTCATGGTCCACTTCCCGCAGCACCAGCCGTTCGTCGGAAAGGGACCGGGCGGGAGCTTCGAGCTACCGCTCGTGTACTTCGGAGTCATGGTCGCGCTGCTCGCGACGGGTCCCGGCGCCTATTCGCTCGACGCGATGCTGTTCGGCCGGATGCCGAAGCGTCTGCCGCAGCCGGCGTACGGGACCGGCGGCGACGGACGTGCCCACGCCGCGTGAATCGCTGATTCAGCCGATCGGTTCGGACCCCGCCGCCCCTTCGGCCCTCTCGGCCGAGGCGGCGGCGGCGCGCGATGCCCGCATGTCGGCCAGCTCGCGCTTCGCGCCGCGCGCGATCAGGATTCCCGCGACCACCGTGACGACGATCCCGACGCCGAGCACGATCCACTCGGCTTTCGACTGGTGGCCGCCCGCGGCCGCGAGAGCGGCCTGCCGCCCGGCCGCGCCGATCGAGACGTAGACCGCGACCATCGGGATGATCCCGATCGCGGTCGCGACCATGTACGGCAGGAACTTGATCGCGGTCAGCCCGTAGAGGTAGTTCGCGATCGTGTACGGCAGGATGGGGGAGATCCGCAACATCAGCGCGACCCTCCAGCCGCTCTTCGCGATCGCGCGGTCGACCGCCTCGAACTTCTCGTTGCCCCGCGCCAGCTTTTCCACCCGGTGTCGCGCGAGGTAGCGCGCGATCAGGAAGGCCGCGCCCGCCGCGATCGTCGCGGAAAACCACACGATCAGGCCGCCTCGGACGAGCCCGAAGGCGAGGCCCGCGGCGAGCGCGAAGAGCCACGCGGGACCGAGAACGACCGCATCCACGATGTACGCGACGATGAAGACCACGATCGCGAGCGGCCCGAGCCGGTCCAGGATCTGGTCGAGCTTCGCGACGACCTTCCCGACCGGCAGCAGAGTGATGACCAGGAACGGGAACGCGATCGTCACGAACGTCGCGAGGAACTGCGTGATCCGCTTCCCGATCGGCTTCTTCATCCCGGTTGTGCTCATCCCGCCACCGCCTCTGCCTCACTGCAAATCCCGGGCTGACCGCGGTCGCCCGAGCTTAGAATCCGGCCCGGTTAAGGTCTCACGAATTTGAAGAGAACGTCACCGCGCCTCGCCGCGCTCGTTGCGGTCGTCTTCTGGGGGATCTCCTTCGTCGCCACGCGCGCGGCCCTGACCGAAATCCCGCCGGTGACGCTCATCTTCACGCGGTTCCTCCTGGGGACGGCGCTCCTCCTCGGCCTGCTGGCGGTTCGCGGCCGGCTGAGCCCGCCGCCCCGCGACACGTGGCCGGCTCTCTTCGGAATGGGATTCCTGGGCGTGACCTTCCACCACCTGCTGCAGGCAACGGCGCTGACGCAGACCACCGCTGTCCACGCGGGCTGGCTGATCGGCCTGTGCCCGATCTGGTCGGCCCTCCTGGCCGCGCTCTTCCTCCGGGAGAAGCTGACTCCGGCGAAGTGGGCCGGGCTCCTCCTCGGGTTCGCGGGCGCGCTCCTCGTCATCACGCGGGGCCGACTTTCCGGAGGAGTGCTCGCGCTGCCGCAGACCCGCGCGGACCT
>JBKPMI010000333.1:0-7296 GCA_046732075.1 Acidobacteriota bacterium
CGCCGCGACACCGGAGGGCGTGTTCGACGTCGAGATCGTGCCGGGCGCGCGGCCGCCGGTGGTACTGCCAAGAAGCCGCTCCACGAGGACTCTTCCGCCAAGGCCCTAATGGCGCCCGAGCGGGCGCGTTAACATCCACCACCAAGGCCCTGACCGGAGAGGTGGGTGAGTGGCTGAAACCAGCGGTTTGCTAAACCGCCGTAGGGCTAATAACCCTACCGCCGGTTCGAATCCGGCCCTCTCCGCCACTTCCTCCCCGCGCTAGACTTCCGACGTCAACCCCGAAGTCGAAGCCGCAATCGTCGGACTCACCGAGAAGGGCATCCTGACCGACGCCCGGGCGACGCCGCTTCTCCGCGTCGCTCGCGGAGAGCTGGTTCCGATCCGCCTCGAGCTCAAGACGCTTCTCTACGCCGGAGTTCTCGTCGCGGTCGGCGGCATCGGAAAGTTCGTCCGGGATTACCACGACCGCCTGGGCCCGGTCGTGATCGCCTCGGCCCTCGGGCTCGCCGCCGTCGCCTGCCTCGTCTACGCCTTTCGGCGCTCCCCCGACTTCTCGTGGGGCCCGACGGTGTCGCCGCACATCGCGGCCGATTACGTGCTCCTCCTCGGCGCGCTCCTCCTCGGGTCCGACTTCGCCTACGTCGAGCGGCAGTTCGGCGTCCTGGGAGAGCGATGGCCCTACCACTTCCTGGTCGTCGCGGCCGTCTATTTCGGTCTCGCCTATCGGTTCGACTCGCGGGCCGTGCTCTCGCTCGCCGTGTCCGCCTTCGCGGCATGGCGCGGGGTCTCGGTCACGACGGCCTTCGGAGGACCTGGAGAGGCGGCATTCGGCGCGCTCCGAGCGAACGCGCTTGCGTGCGGGGCCTTCTTCGTCGCGGCCGGATTCGCGTCGGTCCGCTTCCGGCGAAAGCCGCACTTCGAGAAGGTTTACGTGACCGCCGGCCTTCTCCTCTTCTTCAGCGGGATCCTCTCCGGCGCGATGCAGGGCTCACGCTCGTCGTGGCTCCTCTGGGAGGTCGCGCTCGGCATCGCCGGCGCGGCCGTGCTCGCGATCGCGTGGAAGCTGCGGCGGCCCCTCGACTTCGCGATCGCGGTCGCGGCCCTGTGGCTGGGCGCTCTCCGCATGACCGGCGAGGCTTTGCACCGGGAGTCGTTCTTCCTCGCCGCAGCGGTCTGGAGTATCGCCGCGATCGTGGTCCTCGTTGCCGCCACGCGGCGCATGCGGGCGTCACGGTGAAGAAGGCGTGGGTCGAGGCGGAGCGCGCGGCCGAGGTGCGCGACGCCGCCCGGGACTGGAAGCAGTCGGACGCGATCGACGCCGCGACCCTCGCCGCGATCGAGGCGGAATTCCCGGCGCGACGCGTCGAGCTCGCGAAGGCGTGGAAGGTGCTCATCTTCGTTCTCGTCTCGGTCGCGACCAACGGTATCCAGGTCGGCGTCTTCGGTTTCCAGCCCCGGGGATCCGGCACCTACTTCACGTTCGCGGCCATTCTCGTCGCGGCGACCGAGGTGCTGCGCGGCTCGCGACTCGCCGGAACCGGCAGCGACGCGGCGACCTCGTTCTGGGCCGTGAACTACCTCACCCTGGCCTTTGCGGTCCTGCTGGAAGCCGGAAAGACCGCCGGCGCGATCACCGCCACGATCGCGGTCGTCGCCGTCGCGTGGGCCGCCGCGTGCTGGCGCTGGGGATTCGGGATCTACGGCGCCTTCGCCGCGATCGCCGGCTATCTCTTTCTGGCGCGGTTTCCGTTCGGCCGCCTCGCGTGGGGATTCGTCGGCGCCGCCCTGTGCGTGATGTCGGTGGCGTGGACGGGGCGGCGCCGGTGGACCTCGTCTCGCCTCCGCGCGCTCACCGGCGTCTTCGTGGTCTCGGCGCTCGCCCTCTACGGCGCGATCAACCTCTACTTCTACGATCACCACGCCATCGAAATGCTGAGCGATGGATGGAGAAGCCGCGGACCGTGGCCCGTGCGGCCCGACGAGCGCCTCGCTTCCGCGATCGCGACCGCGGTCGTCCCCGTCGTCTTCCTCGGCTGGGGGCTGCGGGCGCGGCGCCGGCTGGTGCTCGACACCGGAGCGATCCTCGCGGCGCTCTCGATCCTGACGCTCGAGTACTACTTCCGCTTCGGGTCGCTCGAGATCACGCTCTTCGGCGTCGCCCTGATCGGTCTCGCTCTCTGGCTGAATCGGCGCCTCACCCGGGCTACCGGCGGCGAGATCCGCGGTTTCACGGCTTCGCCGCTTCTCTCCGCGGAATCCGAGACGTTGAGTCCCGCGGCGGCTCTCGCCGCGGCCGCGGCGCTGCCGGCCTCTCCGCACCGGCCGGACGACGCCGATTTCTCGGCGGGCGGCGGCCAGTACGGCGGCGGAGGCGCGACCGGAACGTTCTAGCGGCGCGCTAACATCGCCGCCGGTTGAAGCGCCGAAACCTCGCCGTCTTTATCGTTCTCCTCGTCCTCGCCGCCGCCGGGGTCTGGGTGTACCGCAACTCCCATCTCCCGACGCTGCGGCGGGAATTCATCCCGTGGATGGAACGCCTGGGTGCCTGGCGCGACGGCATCGAGACCGTCCGGCACGCGCTTCGGGATCGGGACGGGAAGGAGCCGGGCCCCGACGGCATCGCGTCGCTCCGGAACTGGGCCTGGCACGGGCTCGACCGGCTCGGGTTCGTGACCTACGACGTCCGGAAGCCGGTGCACGCCGCGGACGATCCCGGCCGCACGAGCGGGGACGTCTACTTCACGGTCGGCGGGTTCCGAGCCGACGGAGCGCGGATCGAGAGGTCGGCCGCGGCCCGCGTCGAGACCGGAGGCGGGAATGTCCACGTCCGCCTCGAGCGCGTCCTCGTCGAGACTTCGGAGACCTCCCCCCGGTTTCGAAATGCAACGGCCGAAGCCGGGATGGGCGCCCTCCGGCGCGACCCGAAGCAGCCCGGAACCAACCGGCTCATCGCCGGAATCTGGCCGGGCTCCGGCGTCGCCGTCCTCGACTTCGACCGCGACGGCGACGAGGACCTCTTCGTCGGCGACGGCGTGCGCTCGATCCTCTACGAGAACGACGGGACCGGCTGCTTCACGGACGTCACGGAAAGGGTCGGCCTCGCCCGATCCCCTTCGCAGGGAGTCTCCGCGACCGGCGTCGCCGCCGGCGACGTCGACGGGGACGGATACCCCGACCTCGTCCTCACCGACTCCTTCGGGCCGGCGCGCCTCTTCGTCAACGATCGCGGCGTCCGGTTCGCGGAAGTTCCGCAGGCCGGGGGCATCGCGGTTGCGCGAAACGCCCGATCGGCCGCGTTCGCCGACGTGGACGGAGACGGCGACCTCGACCTCTTCGTCTGCGTGACCGGCGACTACTACCGCCAGATGCCGGACCCTCCCTACGACGCCGAGGACGGCGGCCGGAATCACCTGTTCGTGAACGACGGCCACGGCCGGTTTCGCGACGGCTCTGACGAGTGGGGCGTTTCGCGACCGAACCGGTGGTCGCTCTCGTCGCTTTTCGCCGACTACGACGGCGACGGGCGGCCGGATCTCGTCGTCACCAACGACTTCGGTTTGAAGAACATGTACCGTAACGACTCCGGGAAGCGCTTCGAGGACGTCACCCGGCGGGCGGGCGTCGAGGACCGCGCGTACGGGATGTCCGCGGCCTGGGGAGATTTCGACGGCGACGGCCGCCTCGACCTCTACACCACCGGCTGTTACACGCAGTGGTACTTCCTCCACGAGTACCCGGGTCTCCCCATCCCGTTTCCGGGGCGCCTCTTCCTCTCGACCGCGATCGGGTGGATGGAAAAAATGACGCGCGGCAACTCGCTGCTGCTTCAGCGCGCCGACGGCTCGTTCGAGGACGCCACCGCGAGGTCCGGCGCGCGCAAGTCGGGCTGGAACTGGAGCTCGATCGCGGCGGATCTCGACAACGACGGCCGGCTGGACCTGTACTCGACGAACGGGATGTGGGGCGACGGCCGCGACCACGACCGGGAGCTCGAGTTCTGGTGGGAAACGCTCGCCTACTGGGACGAGTACGTGGACCAGAAGCGGACGTTCGATCGCCGCGGCGCGGGGATCGCGGGAATCGAGCGCGACCGCTGGTGGCACAACGACGGCTTCGGCGCGGAGGGCGAGCCCCTCTTCCAGGACGCGGCGTTCCTGTCGGGCCTCGACCTCGAGACGAACGGCCGCGCCGCGGTCGCGTTCGACGCCAACGGCGACGGCGCGCTCGACCTCTACGTCCGGTCGGTCGAGGCGCCGGAGGCGCTCTTCCTGGGGAGGCGGGAGCGGGGCGAGCACTTCCTGCGCGTGCGGCTCGCGGGAGGGAAGGGGGACAACGCACAGGGCGTCGGCTGCCGCGTCGCCGCCACGCTGCCGGGCGGAAACCGGCTCGTCCGCGACAACGGCAGCGCCAGCGGGTATCTCTCGACCGGCAGCCCGGTCGTTCACCTGGGTCTCGGGGGAGCGACGCGTCTGGTGGGCCTCACGATCACGTGGCCGTCCGGAAGGGTCCAGGACCTCGGCCCGATCGACCGCGTCGACCGGACGATCGACGTCGATCGCGACCGCGGCATCGTTCCTTCTCTGCACTAAAATCGGAAGCCTCATGGACGAATCCCTCTCCTACGACGTCGTCGTCACCGGCGGTGCAGTCGCCGGCGCATCCACTGCGATCCTTCTCCGACGACGCATTCCCGGAGCCCGCGTTCTCGTCGTCGAGAAGTCCGACCGCTTCGACTGGAAGGTCGGCGAGTCGACAGTCGAGGTCTCGTCCTACTTCCTGACGCGCGTCCTCAAGCAGTACGACTACCTCTGCCGCGAGCAGCTCCCGAAGCAGGCGTTCCGCTACTGGTTCTTCAACGAGAAGGTGACCTGCCTCAAGGAGGCCTCGGAGGTCGGGCCCACGCAGCTCGTCCGGGTGCCGTCCTTCCAGCTCGATCGCGCGAAGCTCGACGAGCACCTGCTCGAGGTCGCCGCAAACGAAGGCGCGGAGGTCTGGCGTCCGGCGCGGCTGACCTCCTTCGAGCTGAACGGCGAGGCGGGCAACACCGTCACCGTCGAAAAGGCGGACGGCTCGAAGGTCACCGTCCACTGCAAGTGGCTGGTGGACGCGACCGGCCGCCACGCGATGCTCGCCCGGAAGCGCGGCGGCGTCACCCCCATCGAATCCCACCCGACCTCCGCGATCTGGGTGCGTTACCGCGGCGTGAAGGACATGGACGGCCTCGAGGTCGCCGGACCGGATCCCGCCGACTCGTACGCGCGCGCCGTGCTCGCGTCTCGCCGCCTCGCCACCAACCACTTCACGGGCTGGGGCTACTGGATCTGGTTCATTCCGCTGCAGGGGGGCGAGACGAGCGTGGGTCTCGTCTGGGACAAGCGACTCCTGGCGCCGGAGGGGACCACCCACCTCGACAAGCTGACCCGGTTCCTCGACGCAAACCCGCTGACGCGCGAGCTCCTGGAGCACGCCGAGCCGATCGCCGAGGACTGCCGGTCGTACGGGCACCTCCCCTATTTCGTGGACACCTACATCGGACCGGGATGGACGTGCGTCGGCGACGCCGGCGGCTTCCTGGACCCGTTCTATTCGCCGGGCCTCGACCAGATGTCGTTCTCGGTGCACTCGCGCGTCGACCTGATCAAGCGCGCGCTCGGCGGCGCATCGAGCGAAGAGATGGCGAAGGCCTACTCCGATCACAACCGCCAGTACGGGCGGTACTTCCACTACTTCTACGAGTCGATCTTCCGCGACAAGTACTACGTCATGGGCGACTACGACACCATGACGGCGTCGTTCCTGCTCGACACCGCGCTCTACTACGTCGCGGCCGTGATTCCGATCTACCGGTGGAGCGCCGACCGGCTGGGCGTTCCGCCCTTCTACCAGGACGGCGCCGAGATGGGTTACTACCCGATACGCTTCTACAACCGGCGGCTGGTGAAGATCGCGCAGCGCAAGAAGAAGCTCGGCATCTACGGCAACCACAACGCGGGTCGGCGACCGGGGCTCGTCGGCTTCTCGACCCGGACCTCGGCGTTCGTGATGCTCGGCCACGGGCTCCTCCGCTGGTGGAAGGCAGAGCTCGCGAATGCGTGGACGTACGTCCGCAAGCCGCGAAAGAAGACGTCCGCGGAGACCATTCCGCGCCAGCCGGCCGAGGGAGTCCGGGAAGAGGGCCGCGCCCACGCCTGAGGGCCCGACGATTTCCCGGGTCGCCGTCGTCACGGGAGCGTCCAGCGGGATCGGCCGGGAATTCGCGAGACTCGCCGCCGGAGACGGATACGAGGTCGTCCTCGTCGCGCGGCGGCGGGAACGCCTCGAGGAGCTCGCCCGGGAGCTGACGGGAACCTTCGGCGTCGCAGCGATCCCGCTCGCGGCAGACCTCTTCGATCCCTCCGCTCCGGAGCGGATCTTTCGGGAAGTCACCGGGTCGCGGCCCGACGTGGACCTCCTCGTCAATGCCGCGGGACTGGGCGTCCACGGGATGTTCGCGGATGCGCCGCTCGATCGGCAGCTGGAGACCCTGCAGGTCAACGTGCTCGCGCTGACCGCCCTGACGAAGCTCTTCCTGACCGGGATGCGCAAAAGGCGCCGGGGCGTGATCGTGAACCTCGCCTCGACCGCAGCGTTCCAGCCCGGCCCCTTCATGGCCGTGTACTACGCGAGCAAGGCGTACGTCCTCTCCTTCACCGAGGCGCTGGCCGAGGAGCTCCACGGGACCGGCGTCACCGCGACCGCGCTCTGCCCCGGGCCGACCGTCACCGAGTTTCAGAAACGCGCCGGAGTCGAGGACACGCCGCTCTTCACCGGCAGGATGGTGTCGGACGCCGCGACCGTCGCGCGCGCCGGCTACGAGGGCGCGATGAAGGGGAAGCGCGTCGTCGTGCCGGGCCTGGCGAATCGGATCCTGGGTCTTGCCGCCCGGATCGGGCCGCGCCGCATCTCGACGCGCGTTGCGCGCCGGCTCCAGGAAAAGAGAAGCCGCCGGCCGCGGAAAGAATCGTGAACCCCGCTGCTACACTGATTCTGCGGAGGAGTGGCCGAGTGGTTTAAGGCGGCGGTCTTGAAAACCGCTGTACCTGAAAGGGTACCGGGGGTTCAAATCCCTCCTCCTCCGCCACTAAACCGCGCCAGCCGGGGGTTCGGCACCGAGCACCCTCTGTCGGAGCGCAGCGACGACAGGGCGCGTGCGACAAGCGCGGGCGAACGGCCCGCGCTAATCTCTCCTCCTCCGCCAACAACAGATCCCGAAGGTTTCGCACCGAGCCAATCCCTCCTCCGCCCCTAGGTCGC
>JBKPMI010000334.1:0-3818 GCA_046732075.1 Acidobacteriota bacterium
GCCTGACGGTCGAGGCCGGAGGGTCGCGGTTCGAGCTCGCGAGCGGCGGCTGGAGCGACTGGGTCAGCCTCCCGTTCCGCGTGAACCCGCTCGTCACGGTGCACGGATACGCGCGCTTCCTGGCCGAGAGCGTCTCGCCTGAGATCGCGCTCTACGTCTCACCGATCCAGTTCGACCCGGAGCGTCTCCCGCCGGGCTTCGCGATCTCGAGCCCGTCGGGTTACGCGAAGGAGCTCGTCCGGCGCTTCGGGCGCTACAAGACGATGGGCTGGGCGATCGACACCTGGTCGATCCAATCCGGCACGCTGTCCGAGCCGGCGTTCTTAGACGACGTCGCGGCGACCGTCACGCACGAGCGGAAGATGCTGGCGGCGCTCGTTGCCGAGAAGCGGCGCCTCCTCGTCCACTACTTCGAGTTCCCCGACCGGGTCGGCCACGTGTTCTGGCGCTTCCGCGACCCGAAGCATCCGGCCTACGACGCGGCGCTCGCCGCGAAGTACGGCGACGCGGTCGAGAAGTCGTACGAGACGATGGACGCGATCGTGGGCGAGACCGCGCACGCCCTGCCGGCGGACACGGCGCTGCTCGTCCTCTCGGACCACGGCTTCGCGACGTGGCGGCGATCCGTCAACTACGACTCGTGGCTGGTCGAGAAGGGCTACCTCGTCCTGAAGGGCAACGCGCAGCGGCAGAACCTGGAGGCGCTCTTTTCCCGCGGCGCTTTCTGGGAGGCGGTCGACTGGTCCAAATCCCGCGCGTACGCGATGGGCCTCGGCGACGTCTACGTGAACCTGCGCGGACGCGAGAAGAACGGGATCGTCGAGCCGGGCGCGGAGTACAACGCGCTGCGGGCGGAGATCACGCGCGGCCTTCTCGATCTGACCGACCCGACGACGGGCGAGCGCGCGGTGTCGCGGGTCTTCCGGCGGGAGGACGTCTACAAGCGTTACGACCCGCGCCTGATCCCGGACCTGATCGTGGCCAACCGGCCGGGCTATCGAGTGTCGTGGCAGTCGTCGCTCGGCGTTCCGACCGGCACGATCTTCGAGGACAACAAGGACGTGTGGAGCGGCGACCACTGCTCGCTCGACCCCGACCTCGTCCGCGGGATCTTTTTCGCGTCGCGTCCGTTCTGGGCGGAGCGCATTCCCGGGATCACCGACGCGACCGCCGCGCTGCGCGCGCTGCTGGCGGGAACCGCGGCCACGGGACCGATCGTCTGGAAGTGAGCGCGGCGGCGGTCCTCCTCTCCGTGGTCCTGGCGTTTCCGCCGCCCGCGCCCTTACCGACGCGCGTCGCGTCGGAGGCGGACCGGGAGCGGGCCGCGGACCTCGCGCGGCTGCGCGCCCGCATCGGCTCGCTCGAGGCGCAGGTCGCGGCGAGCCGGAAGCGGCAGGCCACGCTCTCCGAGGAGCTCGGCCGCCTGGACCTCCAGCTCCAGATCGCGGCCGGTGAGAAGGAACTGCTCGCGCGTCTGCGGGAGGACTACTCCGCGCGCCTGGCCGAGATCGGCGGGGAAACGAAGGCGGCGCAGAGGGCCGCGGTCGAGAGCCACCGCGCCCTGCTCGCCCGCGCACGCCTCCTGCACCGGTTCGGCCGATTCGGGTACCTCCGGATCCTCCTCGAGGCCCGCGACGTCCCCGGCTTCGTGCGGAGCGTCTCGCTCCTCGACTCGCTCGCCCGGCGCGATGCCCGGCTCCTGACCGCGCACCGGGGGTCGCAGACCCGACTGGAAGCGGGGCTCGCGCGGGAGAAGGCGCTGAAGCTCGAGACCGACCGGCTCTACTCGCGCACGCGCCAGGAGGAGAACCGGATCGCCACCCTGAAGGTCGAGCGGGAGCGGCTGCTCGACAAGCAACGCTCCCTCGTCACAACGCAGCGCCGCGAGGTCGCGGTCCTGTCGGATAAGGCCACGCGCCTGGAAGGGCTGCTCGAACGCCTTTCCCGGCTGCCGGAGGAACCGGTGGGCCCGGCGGGCGGGATCCGCCCATGGAAAGGAGTGCTCGACTGGCCCGCGCGCGGGACGCTCACCGAAACGTTCGGTCGCCACCGGCATCCGAAGTTCGACGCGTGGACGCAGTCGAACGGCATCGCGATCGCGATGCCCGCCGGGACTCCGGTCCGCGCGATCTACGCGGGCAAGGCGGTCTACGCGCAGTGGCTCGCGGAGTACGGCAACCTGGTGATCCTCGACCACGGCGACGGCGTCTTCACGCTCTACGCATGGCTGCAGGGTGTCGCGGTCCGAACCGGTGCGTACGTCCCGGCGGGAACGCCCGTCGGCACGGCCGGAACCGGTCCCGGCCGCGACGAGTCCGGTCTGTATTTCGAGGTCCGGGATCGACAGAAGGCAAGTGATCCGGTGGCGTGGCTGAGATAGCTCGAATTCCACCCCGATCCGGCGGAAGAAGCCGGCTTTTCGGGGTGTTACCATCGCCACGATGAAATCCAACCGCGCCCGAGTGCTGTTCGTGGTCGTGTCGATCGCGGCCCTTGCCTCCCTTCGCGCCGTCGATTCCGGGCCCGGTCGCGACCCCGCAACCAAGGCCCTTTCCGTGTTCTCCGAGGTGTTTGCGCTGACCCGGGGAAACTACGTCGACCCGACCGACCCGAAGACGCTCCTCGAGGGGGCGTACGACGGCATGACGGACGCGCTCGATCCCTTCTCCTACTACGTCTCCGCCGCGTCGATGAACGCGTACCGCGCTCAGCAGGCGTCGGGAGCCGTCGGCCCCGGCATCCTCGTGGCGCGCCGGGGCGGCTTTCCCTACGTGGTCGCCCCGATGCCGGGCTCGCCCGCCCAGAAGGCCGGCGTTCAGCCGGGCGACCTGATCCACGCGGTGGACGGGAAGGACCTGCGTAACTCGCCGCTCTGGAAGATCACGTCGGCCCTGGAAGGGCCGGAGGGAAGCACGGTCGAGGTCGGCCTCTTCCGCGTCGTCGAGGACAAGAAGGTGACGCTGCGGCTGAAGCGCGAGCGCTTCTCGCCCCCCGCGCTGGAGACGAAATGGGAGCGGGACGTCGGAATCGTGAAGATCTCCGGGTTCACCCCGGCCACGGCGGACGGCGTCCGCCGCGCGATCGAGGAAGCGAACCGGCGGTCCATCGACCGGCTGATCGTCGACGTGCGCGGGGCGATCGGGGGCGACGCCGCCGACGTTCCCGCGGCGGCCGCGCTCTTCACGGGCCGCGGCCCGGTTGCGCGGGTCGTGACCCGCAAGGTCGCGGTCAAGCCGCTCGAAGCGGCCGGCGACGCGGCCTGGAAGGGCCGCACGGTGGTGCTGATCGACGAGGCGACGGGCGGACCCGCGGAGATCTTCGCGGCCGCGCTGAAGGACCGGGCGAACGCCACCACCGTCGGAGAGACGACCGTCGGAATGGCGATCATCCAGAAGCTCGTGCCCACCGGTTCCGGGGGCAGCCTTTACATGACGGTCGGCCGCTATCAGTCGCCGTCCGGAACGATCCTGGGCGGTAAGGGCCTGTCGCCCGACGAGCGGGTGATCACGTTCCCCGGCGACGCGGAGTCGCGCGACCCGATTCTCGAGCGCGGGCTCGAGGTCGCGCGTCGCGGCGCGGCCCGCCAGGCGGCGTAGTCCGCTCCGGCGCTTGGCCGACCCTCCGCGCCGGATTTCCCTCGCCACCGCATTTTTCGCGTTCCTGGCGCTCGCGCTGGGAATCGCTCTCTATCTGAAGACCCGGCCGGCCGAGCGCGCTCCGGCGCCGGCCCCGCATGCCCCGCGGCGCGCCGAACACCGGCCGCCGCCGCACCGCGAGCCGACGGCGGTTCCAACGGCGGTTCCCGCGCCGTCTCCGGC
>JBKPMI010000335.1:0-6172 GCA_046732075.1 Acidobacteriota bacterium
GCCACGGCGTCCGACCGCGACATGAGCGCGACGCGGTAGCCCTTCTGCGCGAGGGCCCGCGCGCAGCCGGCGCCGATGCCGCGGCTCGCGGCCGTGACGATCGCGACCCGGCGCGCTTCGAGCGCCACCGATCAGCTCGAAGCCGGAGCCGGGAAACGGCGCCGCAGAAACTCCATCGTCAGGGCGACGCCGAAGCCCGAGGCGCCGGCGGGCCAGCCGCTCTGCTCCTTCTCGAAGTGGGCCACGCCCGCGACGTCGAGGTGGGCCCATGCGACTCCGTCCGGCACGAACTCCTTCAGGAACACCGCGGCGTGAATCGTGCCCGCGTTGCGCCCCGCGGTGTTCTTCATGTCCGCCCACTCCGACTTGAGATTCTCGCGATACTCGTCCCACAGCGGAAGGCGCCACACTCGCTCGCCGACCGCGTCGCCCGCCGCAAGGAGGTCGGCCGCGACCGAGTCGTCGGCGGTGAAGAGAGCGGCGCACTCGTGACCCAACGCGATCAGGACTGCGCCGGTCAGCGTCGCGTAGTCGATGACGACGTCCGGGCGGAACCGGCCGGCGTACGTCAGCGCGTCGGCCAGGACGAGCCGCCCCTCCGCGTCGGTGTTGTCGACCTCGACCGTCTTCCCGTTGCGGAAGCGCAGGATGTCGCCGGGCCGGGTCGCCGAGCCGCTCGGCAGGTTCTCGGTTGTGGGCGCGAGCGCGATCACCCGCACGGGCAGGTCGAGCGCCTTCGCCGCGCGGACGCACGCGAGCACCGTGGCCGCGCCCATCATGTCGTACTTCATTTCGCCCATCGACGCGGATGGCTTGATCGAGATTCCTCCGGAGTCGAACGTGATCCCCTTTCCGACGAGGACCGCGGTCCCCCGGGGGGACGCCGGCCGGTATTCCGCGATGATGAAGACCGGCGCGCGGACGCTGCCCGCATTGACCGCGAGGAGGCCCGCCATCTTCTCCGCCTCGATCTGCCGCCTTCCCAGAACGCGGACCTTCAACCCGTCGCGGCGGCCGGCCTCGAGCGCGGCGCGGCCGAGCTCCGCGGGGCCGAGGTCGTTCCCGGGTGTATTGCCCAGGTCGCGCGCCCAGGACACGGCGTCCGCGACCACCGCGGCTTCACGAGCCGCAACGGCGAGACGCTCGGCCGCGACGTTCCCGGGAGGGATGACCACAGCGGTCGTTCGGCCGCCGCCCCCGGTCTTCTTCGGCGCCGACTTGTACCGCTCGAACGCGTAGTCCGCGAGCGCCAGGTGCGGCAGGAGGGCTCGAAGCGTGTCCTCGGATACTCCTTCGCCGAAGACGAGCAGCAGCCGCGAGCGCGAACGGGATGCGCTCTCGCCCACCGCGCGCCGGAGGGCGCGGCGGAGCCGGGCGAGCGACGCCGGAGCACGGCCCAGCCCGACGAGGAGCCACGACCCGTCGCGGGCCGTTGCGGCGGCCGTCTCGCGATCGCGTCCGCGGAAACCGGCGCGTCGAGCGGCGTCGCGGATCGAGCCGGCGAGCGCGCCCGGAATCCCGCGGCCCGCGTCGGCTCCCTCGTGGAGAAAAGCGACGCGCCAGAACGACGCCGAGCGGGGGACGGACTTCGCGATCTGGAGCCGCACGGCGGGGAAGATAACAGAGCGGTCGCGAGACGGGGACAGCGCGAGAGGCTGTGCTAGTGTCCGGCCCATGTCGTCCGCCGCGGTCGTCGAGACGCACCTCTCGGGAGCGCGCCTCTCGCGGCGAGGCAAGGTCCGCGAGCTCTACGACCTCGGAGATTCCCTTCTCCTCGTGGCGAGCGATCGCATCTCCGCGTACGACTGCGTTCTCTCTCCGGGCGTCCCCGACAAGGGCAAGGTCCTGACCCAGCTCTCCAACTTCTGGTTCCGCAAGTTCGCGGACGTCGAGAATCACCTGATCGAGACGGAGGTTTCGAACTTCCCCGAGTCGCTCCAAACCGACGCGCCGCTGCTCGAGGGCCGCTCCGTCATCGTGAACAAGGCGGAAGTGATCCCCTTCGAGTGCGTCGCACGCGGCTACCTCGCGGGGTCGGGGTGGGCGGAGTACCGGAAGACCGGAGCGGTCTGCGGCGTTCGGCTGCCTCCGGGGCTGGTCGAAGCCGAACGCCTGACCGAGCCGATCTTCACTCCGGCCACGAAGAGCGAGCGGGGGCACGACGAGAACATCCCGTTCTCCCGCATGGCCGACGAACTCGGAGAAGAGGAGGCGGGCATCCTCCGGGACACCACCCTCGCCCTGTACGAGCGGGCACGCCAGTTCGCGGAGTCCCGGGGCCTCCTCCTGGCCGACACGAAGCTCGAGTTCGGACGGTTGGACGGCCGGATCCTCTGGATCGACGAGGCCTTCACCCCCGACTCCTCGCGGTACTGGGACGCCCGGGCCTGGACTCCGGGGCGGACGCCCGTCTCGTTCGACAAGCAGTTCGTCCGCGACTGGCTGGACTCGACGGGCTGGGACCACCGCCCGCCGGCCCCGCGCCTCCCGGAAGGGGTGGTCCGGACGACCCGGGAGAAATACCTGGAGGCCTACCGGTCCCTCACGGAGACGCTTCCGGCACATCTTTCGGCCTGAAACGGCCGCCGGCCGTCCTCCCCCAGCCCGAATTCGTCCCTTTCTGGCACGGGCTTTGATGGGGAGAGCCGTGTGCCCTGCCTCTGGGGCTCAACAAGGAGGGAAACATGCCGAAAACGCTCCGGTTTCTCATTCTCGCTCTGACGGTGGGCGCACTCGCGAGTGTGACGCTGGCGCAGAGCGCGAACTACAACACGGGTGGGCCGACGAAGAACACGTTGCAGCTCAAACTGACCGAGCCCGCCGAGGGCGCGACGATCACCGGCACGCAGGTGCGCGTGGGGATCGCCTACAACACGTCGAATTTCGGGGAAGGCCAGGGCACGAAGTTCGGTGAGAAGGACTTCCCGCAGCCAACGTTCGACGTGTTCCTCGACAACGACCTGAAGCAGACGGTCAAGGGCTCCGAGAGCAACGTGGTCTTCATCGACAGCGTTCCGGCGGGCGCCCACAAGGTCATCGTCATGGCGAAGAACGTGAGCGGCGAGGTCATCGACCGCAAGGAAGTGAACATCACGGTCGCGCCGGCCGTCGCCGCCGAGACGACGACCACGACGACGACGCTCGTCGAGAAGGCTGCGCCTCCGCCGCCTCCTCCGGCTCCGGCCCCGGTCATCGAACCGCCCGCGCCGCCGCCGGCTCCGGCGATGGAAATGCACCACGAGGCGCTGCCGAAGACCGGCTCGCCGTATCCCCGGGTCGCCGCCGCGGGTCTCGCGCTCGCGATCGCGGGTCTCGCCCTCTCGCGGAAGGGTCGGTAAAGACTTCCCGCTCGCCCGGCCCCGCCGCGAGGCGGGCCGGGCGCTTTTCTCCATCATGAGTTTCCTCGAGGCGGGCGGGCATCGGATCGCCGGAGTTCTCCGGCGATTCCTGACGGCCGTCACCGCGATCCTCGCCGCGGTTCTTCTCTTCACGCTTGCGGGGCTGGTGGAGTCGTTCCACGCGGCGCGCGCCGAGGCCAGTTCATCCGGATCGCTCGGCCGGCTCAGCGCGGGCGACACCGTCGCGCGCCTTGCGGTACCACGTTTGAACTACGAAGCCGCGGTGCGGGAGGGCGTCGAGGAGTCCACGCTCCTGTCGGGACCCGGGCACGTTCCGGGCACCGCTCTGCCCGGCGAGTCCACCCGCCGAAAGAACGCGGTCATCGCGCTCGCGCGGGACGTGGGCGAGCCCTTTGCATCGAAGCTCGCCCTCGGAGACGTGATCGAGCTTCGGACTCCGTTCGGTCTTCGCAGCTATCGCGTCGTCGAGAGGCGAATCATTCCCACCGCGGAGCTCCGGATCCAGACGACGGACGAGCCTTCGCTGACGCTCGTCGCTCCCTACCCTTCCGACTCCATCGGCCCCGCCCCGATGCGGCTCGAGGTCCGGGCCGAGGCCTTGGCCGATCCGGTCGCGAAGGCGCGGACGAGGTCGGCGACGCGCTCCACCGGGCGAATCTCGATCCTGGCGGCGCTCGACGTCTCGAGGCTGTTCCCCGCGGGCAGGTAGACCCGGTCGAAGCCCAGCGCGGCCGCCTCGCGCACGCGCGCGGGAGCGGCGGGGACGCGGCGCACTTCCCCCAGAAGACCGATCTCTCCGAAGAAAACGGACGACTCCGGGAGAGGCTCCCCCCGGGCCGAGGACACGAGCGCCGCAACGATCGCGAGGTCGGCGGCAGGCTCCGTCACCTCGAGTCCTCCGGCGCACGACACGAAGACTTCTCGGGAGGAGAGCGAAATGCCCGCGCGCTCCAGTACCGCGAGGAGAAGCGCGAGCCGGCCGGCGTCGACCCCGATCGCGACTCGCCGTGGCGATCCGGCCATGGGAGCGCCGACGAGCGCCTGGACCTCGAGCAGGAGCGACCGCGTTCCCTCCCGGGTGGCCGTGACGGCGCTTCCCGCGACGTTCGCCCGGCGCTCGGAGAGGAGCGCCGCGGAGGCGTTGGCGATTTCCTCCAGGCCCGACGCCGTCATCTCGTAGAGCGCGACCTCGTCCACCGGGCCGAAGCGGTTCTTGACGGCGCGGAGGATGCGTCGCGAGGATGCGCGGTCCCCGTCGATCGAGACGACCGCGTCGACGAGGTGCTCCAGGGACTTCGGTCCGGCCAGGCTTCCGTCCTTCGTGACGTGACCCACCAGCAGGATCGGCACGTCGTGCTCTTTTGCGCATGCCACGAAACCGCCTGCGCACTCCCGCACCTGGGAGATCGTGCCGGGAGCGGAGGCGAGATCCGGCCGGCGCACCGCCTGGATCGAGTCCACGACGACGGCGAGCGGCCGGCGGGCCGCGGCCTCGGCCACGATTCGGCCCGCGTCGGTCTCCGCCAGGACCAGAAGGTTCGCGGACGAGACGCCGAGCCGGTCTGCCCGGAGCCGGACCTGTTCCGCCGACTCCTCTCCCGTCACGTAAAGCACCTCCCCGGATCCGGAGGCGAGGCCCCGGGACGCCTGGAGGAGAAGCGTCGACTTGCCGATGCCGGGCTCGCCGCCGACGAGCACGACGGAGCCGGCCACGAGACCTCCACCGAGCACCCGGTCGAGCCCCAAAAGGCCGGTCTCCCGGCGGCCGTCCGGCCGGGCGGAGACGTCGGACAGGGGGCGAGCGCCCGGCCCGTCGATCCGCCCGGCGGCGGCGGTCGCGGTGGAGGACCGGACCTCTTCGACGAAGGAGTTCCACTCCCCGCACTCCGGACAGCGCCCCAGCCACTTCGGCGACGACGCGCCGCAGGACTGGCAGACGAAGAGAGAGGTTGGCTTTGCCATCCGTCGAGGGACTTTAGAACGTCAAACGCAAACGTTAAACGAAGAACACTCGGTACTTTGTTGTCACGAGGTGACCGCTCGCTTCCGTTTTCCGTTTTCCGTTTTACGTTTTACGTTTTACGACCCGGGCTATCTCCGGAGCGGCACCGACCCCAGCAGGTACTTGATGTCGTCGTCGCTCCAGCGCAGTCCGGCGCCGAAGAAAAGCGAATCCGCGTCGCGTTTGCGGTTCAGGAAGTCGTCCCAGCCGGCGGTGACGAAGACCGACGGGGAGAGGTAGTAGCGGCCGGTCAACTTCGCGTGGGCGGAGAAGTCGTCCGGGCGATTGAAGTCCCAGAGGTCCGCGGAGAAGCGCAGCCGGTCCTTCAGAGCCACGTAGTCGACGCCCGCGCCGCCCCGCGACTCCAGCAGCCCGGCGCGAATCACCCAGTCCCGCCAGCGGTAGCCGAAGAGCGCGGAGATCGCGAACTCGTCCTTGCGCTCCTCGGTGTCCGTCACGGTGCGCTCGGTGTGTCCGTCGGGGAACGTGGTGGTCTCGATCGTGGTGGTGTTCTTGCGCTTGCCGAACGGCTGGCTGGAAAGCTCCACCCGGTAGAACCGCGGAGAGGTCGTCGGGTCGAGGTCCAGCGTGAAGTAAGCCTTCCCCTTCGAGAGACCGGGCAGGTACTCCGACCGCATTCCCAGGTCGATTTTCATCTTCCCGACCGCGCCGATCGCCTTGTTCAGGCCGGCGACCCCCTCCTTGACCGCGACGAGCGCGTCGTTCAGGTTCTTGTGGGTCTCGTCGCTCTGCACGAGCTTGCCGACCGTGCCCTCCCCTTCGCGGATCCGGCCCGTGATCTGGTTCAGGT
>JBKPMI010000336.1:0-4147 GCA_046732075.1 Acidobacteriota bacterium
GGTCAGACCCACTCCGGACGCAGGTGGATTCGCGATCCGCTCCCACGACTCCGCGCCGTTGGTGGTGCGGTAGAGGCCTCCGATCGAGAGCGACTGCTTCACGAGGACGTACAGCGTCCGGGGATCGTGGGCGCTCACGGCCACGGCGATCAGCGGATTTCCCCCGACCGGCGTCGGGTGATCGACCCAGTGGGCGCCGCCGTCCGCGGTGACGAACACGACCGGGCGATCCGCGCCGGTCGCGTAGACGACCGACGGGTCCGAAGTCGGAAGGAGAATGGTGAAGCCGCCCGAAAGCGTGACCGCCCAGTTCTGTCCGCCGTCCACGCTCTTGTAGACGTACCGCTCGGTTGCCGCGTACAGGACCGATGGGTTCGACGGATCGGCCGCGAGATTCAGGATCGTGCCGCCATGCGGTCCGCTGCTCGTCCACTCGCCGACTCCGGCGAGCAGGCGGTGCGGGAGCAACGCGGCAACGAGGAGGAGAACGAGGGGAAGAGATTTCCGGGTGGGAGCGGTCATGGGCAACCTCCTGGATCGTGGGCCTCGCGATTTCCTCGCGGCGCTACCGGTGAAGAACACGCTGCGAGTTCTGCGCGCCGAGCGCGGCTGGTCGCAGGCGGAGCTCGCCGACCGGCTGGGGGTTTCGCGCCAGACGGTCAACGCGATCGAAACCGACAAGTACGACCCCAGCCTCCCGCTCGCCTTCGGGATCGCACGCCTCTTCGACCGGCTGATCGAGGAGATCTTCGACCCGGAAACCGAGCCGCTCGAGCGACGGCGGCCGGCCTAGGAGCTTCTCCCGAACCCGACGCTATCGGCGATTGCGCTGGCGGGGCGCCGGACCCGGCGGCGCGGGAAGGTTTGCGGTCGCGGTCGAGCCCGTATGGCGGAGGATCCGGAAGATCACCGAGGCGGGTCCGATCGTGATGACGTCCTTGTCGGCGAGCTTCTCCGGCTGCCCGATTTTCCGCCCCCGCAGAAGCGTGCCGTTCTTGCTCCCCAGGTCCTCGAGGAGCGCTCCGTCCCCCTCGACGACGATCCGGGCGTGCCGGCGGGAAACGAGGCTGTCGTCGATCCAGAGCGCCGCGGCTTCGTCCCGCCCGATCACGTTCTCCCCCGGGTGCAGCGCGATCTCCCGGTCTCCCCAGATGAGCCGGCAGAACGTGTCGGTCGACCGGGGGGCGGTCTCGCCGGCGGCTTCCGCGTGGAACGCGTAGCCGAAGCGCGGAACCGTCCGGATGATCTGCGGGCTCTGCGCGTCGTCGCCCAACGACTCGCGCAGCTCCGCGATCAGGTTCGGCAGATTTGCGTCCGAGACGAAGGTGTCCGGCCAGAGCAGGCGATGGAGATCGTCCTTGGAGATCGCTTTCGGGCGCCGGTCGATCAGAGCCGCCAGGAGGTCAAACGCCTTGGGAGAAACGTGGACCGGCTTTCCGTCCCGGAGGACCTCCCGGGTGTCCGCGTCGAATACGACGTCAGCGAATCGAAGTCGCATCTCGGGCCCCCGACGGGGAGATCTGGTTCATGGAAGCTGTGCTCGCCGGGGTCGATCCTAGCAACCGCCCTCCCACTTCCTTATCGAAATCCAATCGAAATCCGGGGAACACCCTGAGACTTCGACCTCCCACTTCCGGGATCGTGACCATCCAGGAGGTTGGCCATGACCGCTCCCACCCGGAAATCTCTTCTCCTCGTTCTCCTCCTCGCCGCTGCGCTGCTGCCGCACCGCCTGATCGCCGGCGTCGGCGAGTGGACGAGCAGCGGACCGCACGGCGGCACGATCCTGAATCTCGCGGCCGATCCGTCGAACCCGTCGATCCTCTACGCGGCGACCGAGCGGTACGTCTACAAGAGCGCGGACGGGGGTCACAACTGGGCGGTCACGCTTTCCGGCCGCTTCGATCTGCTCCTTCCGACTTCGGATCCGTCGGTCGTCTACGCGACCGGCGTCGATGAACCTGCCGTGTTCGTCACCGCGGACGGCGGCGTCCACTGGGTGGACCACCTGACGCCGCTGGCGAATCCTCTGACGGCCGTCGCCGTGAGCCCCAATGATCCCCGGACGCTGTACGCCATCGTGAAGCAATCGTTCTCGATCGCGACTCTCTACCGGACGACCAACGGCGCTGAGTCGTGGGAGCGGATCGCGAATCCGCCGGCATCCGGCGTGGGTCTGACCGGTATCGCGGTGGACGCGTCCGACCCGGTCGTGCTCTACATCTCGGCGGCGAATGGAACCCAGGCCTCCGGTGTCTATCGGAGCGCGGATGGCGGAGGTACCTGGATGCTCACCGCTCTCCGGGATCCGACCATTCGCGTTCAGGTCGATTCCGGAAATCCCGGCCGGGTGTTTTCACTCGGCAGCGCCGGGGTCCAGGTCAGCACGAACGGCGGAGTCTCCTGGCGCCGGATATTTCCCGGTTCGGCAGGGCAGTTTCCGATGCTTCTCGCGATCGATCCCGCCGACAACTCCCGCCTGTACGCCGCATTGAACGGCGCGCTCTTTTACAGCTCGGATGGAGGCGCGAGCTCCAGCCGTTCGCCGGATGAGGTCGGCGGGCCAGTGAAGGCGATCGCGGTTTCCCCGTCCGGAGCGGTCTTCGCCGGCTCGCGAGCCGGGATCTACCGCAGCGAAGACGCCGCGACGAGCTGGGGAGACGCAAACGGGGGAATCTCCGAGATCCGCGTCACAGCCCTGGCGGTCGATCCGACCGACTCGAGGGTCGCCTTTGCTGCGAGTGCGACCGGCATCCGCGAGACCCGAGATGGTGGCGCGAGCTGGAACCGGCCTTCCTCGGGAAGTCCGTCGGCGGAGCTCGTTGTCATCGATCCGACCGTCCACTCGACTCTCTATGTCGCGGGACCCGGCGTCCAGAAGAGCACCGACGGCGGCCGAACGTGGGTCCGGTCGATCGGACTCGCCGATACGATCTACGATCTCGTCGTCGACCCGAACAACCCGCGGCGGCTTCTCTCGTCGTCGTGGAGTGTCTATCGAAGCTCGGACGGCGCCCAGTCATGGCACGACGTCCTGACGCCCGATGACAACTACTCCTCCTACTACTACCCGCCCACGATAAATGCTCTCGCCATCGCACCGTCCGCCAGCTCGACGATCTACGCGGGGGGACAGGGCTATTCGGCCAGCGACGGTTATCAGTCGAAGGGTTTCGTTTATCGCAGCGGGGATGGCGGAGATCACTGGACCGCCATGGCGAACGCCGGCGCCGGAATCCATGCGCTCGCCATCGACTTCTGCGATCCTCGGATCGTTCAGGCCGCCGGGTACGACGGCATCTTCCGCTCTCTCGACGGGGGAGACAGCTGGACGGGACAGCCTCTGCCCTGGGATTCCGGGCTTCCGCCGATTTCCGGCAACATCCTCACCCTCGTCCGCGATCCCCGTCACTCCTCGTCGATTTTCGCCGGCACCTCCGACGGGATCTTCTGGACGAACGATCGCGGAACGACCTGGGCACGTTTCGAGCCGGTCCTCCACGAGGCCGTCCGATCGATCGCGCTCGATTCGAGCGGCCGGTTCCTGTACGCCGGAACGGAGAAGGGCGTGTTCACCCTCGAGCGCAGCTTCGAGGCGTGCTCGAACGGACCGGACCGGCTCTGCCTCATCGGCGGGAAGTACGAGGCGTCGGTGACCGCGCGACGTCGCGGGACTGCGGTCTCTTTCCCGGGGCGCGCGATCGTCGAGGGCGACCGGTTCGGCTACTTCAGCTTCCCCGACGTCACGGGAGATCCCACTTTTCCGGAAGTGTTCGTCAAGATGCTGGACAAGGTAAACGCGCCGCCGCCCTACGGCGGTTCCGCCTGGGTCTTCCACAGCTCGTTGACGGACCTCGACTACACGCTCACGGTGCGCGAGACCGGGAGCGGCAGAGTGCGCATCTACCCGGCCACCCGTTCCGGCTCGCTCTCCTGCGGCCAGGCGGACACGTCGGCGTTCACGCGAGCGTGCGAGGCCGCGCCGGCGTCGCTGGCGCCCGAAAGCCAGGCGAGCTTCGACTCCCCGTCCGGTGCCGAGCTCTCACTCCTGGGCGGGCGATTCCACGCCACGGTCCGAGCCACGGATCCGCGCACCGGGCGGGTCGTGGACGGCGCGGCGTTTCCGCGGGCTGACGGGTTCGGATAC
>JBKPMI010000337.1:0-4944 GCA_046732075.1 Acidobacteriota bacterium
CCGCTTCCGGGAAGAACCTCCTGTTCGTGGGCACCAAGCGGCAGGCGCAGGACGCGATCTACGAGGAAGCCAACCGCTGCGGGATGTTCTTCGTGAACACCCGCTGGCTGGGCGGGACCCTCACGAATTTCTCGACCATCCGCAAGTCGATCCACCGCCTGAAGGAGATCGAGGGCGTGCTGGCGCAGGAAGACAACGAGAACCTGACCAAGAAGGAGCGGCTCCGCCTCGAGCGCGAGAAGGAGAAGCTCCAGAAGAATCTGACCGGCATCAAGGAAATGGACGAGCTTCCCGACGCGCTTTTCGTCATCGACCCGAAGCAGGAGTACATCGCGGTCAAGGAAGCGAACATCCTGGGCATCCCGGTCGTCGCGGTGGTGGACACCAACTGCGATCCGGACGTGATCGACCACGTCATTCCCGGCAACGACGACGCGATCCGCGCCATCCGGCTCTTCGCCTCGCGCATCGCCGACGCCGTTCTCGAGGGGCTGCACGCCCACGAGGAGCGGATCGCCGAGGAGGCGCCGTCCCTGGAAGACCGTCCCAGAACGCCGGAGCTGTCCCAGACCGCCGTCGTCGCGGACGCGTCGTAGTTTCCGGTAGCCGGTAGCCGGTAGCCGGTAGCGGTAGCCGGACGCCGCGAACTGGAAACCGTGTCAGAGGACTTATGGAAATCACATCCAAACTCGTAGCCGATCTGCGCGCCGAAACGGGCGTGGGAATGATGGATTGCAAGCGGGCGCTCGTCGAAGCCTCCGGTGACTTCGAGGAGGCCAAGAAGATCCTCCGCAAGAAGGGGCTCGCGGCGGCCGCGCGCAAGGCGGACCGCGCCGCCTCCGAAGGGCTCGTGGTCGCGCGGGTCACTCCCAAGGCGGCCGTCCTCGTCGAGGTGAACTGCGAGACGGACTTCGTTGCGCGCACCACGGACTTCCGCGCGTTCACGGAGGCGCTGGCCGAGCAGGTGGCGGCCCACGCCGCGTTCGGCGAGACCCGCTCCGGGGACCCCGAGGCGATCGCGCAGCTTCCCGCTTCCGACCGGACGACCGAGACGGTCGCCGACGGCGTTTCGCACCTCGTCGCGAAGCTCGGAGAAAACATCGCGATCCGCAGGTTCGCGCGCCTCGTCCCGCGTCCCGGCGAGAAGTTCGCGAGCTATGTCCACGGCAACGGCCGGATCGGAGTTCTCGTCGGGCTCCGGGGCGGAGACCACGACCTCGGCAAAGACCTCGCGATGCACATCGCCGCGTCGGACCCCCGGTTCGCGGTCCGCTCGGAAGTGACACCCGAGATGCTCGAAACCGAACGCGACATCGCCCGCGCGCAGGCCACCGGAGCGGGCAAGCCCGCGAACGTCGTCGAGAGGATCGCGGAGGGGAAGGTCGAGAAGTTCTACCAGGAGACCGTGCTCACCGAGCAGGCCTTCGTCAAGGACCCGGACAAGACCGTCGGACAGGTCGTCGTCGAGCGCGGCGGCAAGGAAGCGCTCGACCTGCGCTTCGTCCGATTCAAGCTGGGCGAATCGCCCGCGCGAGCCGAGGCGGCGATCGAGGCTTAGGGCCGGGCCGGCCGGGTCGCGGAAGAACACGGATCGAGACTCGGAGATAATCGGACGAATGCCTCCGCGGCCCGTCTACAACCGGGTTCTCCTCAAGCTCTCGGGCGAAGCCCTCATGGGGGAGCGGCCGTTCGGCATCGATCCGGACGTCGTCGCGCGAATCGCCGACGAGATCCGCGAAGTCCACGAGCTCGGCGTGCAGACGGCGGTGGTCGTGGGCGGCGGCAACATCATCCGGGGGATGGCGGCCGCGGCGCAGGGGATCGATCGCGTGGCGGGGGACCACATGGGACTTCTCGCCACCGTGATCAACGGCCTCGCGCTGCAGGACGCGCTCGAGAAGCGGCACGTTCCCAACCGGCTGATGTCGGCCGTCGAGGTTCGCCAGATCGCCGAGCCATTCATCCGACGACGCGCGGTGCGGCATCTCGAGAAGGGCCGAGTCGTTCTCTTCTCGGGCGGCACCGGCAACCCGTTCTTCACGACGGACTCCGCCGCGGCCCTCCGCGCAAACGAGATCAAGGCGGACGTCCTTCTCAAGGCGACGCGCGTCGACGGCGTCTATGACTCGAACCCCGAGCAGAATCCGAAGGCGAAGTTCCTCCGGACGCTGTCGTATCGGCAGGCTCTCCAGTCCGGTCTCCAGGTGATGGACGCCGCGGCGATCGCGCTGTGCATGGACAACGGAGTTCCCATCAAGGTCTTCAACCTCCGGGTTCGGGGGAACATCCTCCGGGTCGTGACCGGCGAGGACATCGGCTCGCTGGTTTCGGCGGGAGAGAGCGAGGGATCATGAGGCAGGAGCTGAAGGACATCGAGAAGCGGATGACCGACGCGGTCCACGCGTTGAAAGAGAAATTCAAGACGCTCCGGACGGGACGGGCGAACCTCGGCCTTCTCGACGGAATCCTCGTCACGGCGTACGGCACGGAGGTCCCGATCAACCAGGTCGCGAACCTCTCCGTTCCCGATCCCACGCTCATCGTTGCGGCGCCCTGGGACGCGAAGATGGCCCCCGAGATCGAGCGCGCGATCCGGAAGTCGGACCTGGGTTTGAACCCGCAGTCCGACGGCAAAGTCGTCCGGATCCCGATCCCGTCCCTGACCGAGGAGCGGCGCAAAGACCTCGCGAAGAAGGCGCATCACATGGCCGAGGAGGCGCGGGTCGAGATCCGCCGGTTCCGCCACGAGGGGAACGACCGCCTGAAGAAGATGTTCCGAGACAAGGAAATCTCGGAGGACGACGAGCGGCGGGCGCTCGAGGAGAGCCAGAAGCTGACGGACCACAGGATCGCCGAAGTCGACGAGACGCTGAAGGCCAAAGAGAAGGAGATCCTCGCGGTCTAGCGCGGCGGGAGACCTTGCGGTCCCCCGAACCCCCTGGCCGGAACTCATGGCCCGTCTCCTCATCGTTGCCGCCGCCGGGATGGGAGCTCGCCTCGGACGGGACGAGCCGAAGGCGCTGGTGCCTCTCGCCGGACGTCCCCTCATCTCGTGGACCCTCGACGCTCTCCGGCCGGTCCCCTTTGCGCGGACGCGCGTCGCCGTTCCCCCCGGGCGGGAAAACCGGTTCGAAGCCGCGATCGGCGGGCGGGCGGGCATCGTCGCCGGCGGCGAAACACGGGCGGCATCGGTCCGCCGCGCCTTCGAGTCCCTCGCCGCGGAGCCCGGGGATTTCGTCTGCATCCACGATGCGGCCCGTCCCTTCGTGACCGCCGCCGAGACCGTCTCGGTCCTGGAGGCCGCGGAGCGGACGGGCGCCGCGATCGCGGCCACACCCGTCGTCGACACCCTCAAGAAGGTCGAAGGGGACCGCATCGTTTCGACGGTCCCGAGGGGCGGCCTCTTCGCGGCGGCAACGCCGCAGGTGTTCCGGGCGGACCTGCTCGCCCGGGCCCTCGCGGAAGGGGACGAGGAGACGGACGAGGCCGCGCTCGTCGAGGCGCTGCGGGTGGCCGTCTCGATCGTGCCGGTCTCGCGTCTCGGTTTCAAGATCACGACCCCGGAAGACCTCGAGATCGCGGAGGCGCTGATCCGGAGCCGCGAGCCCAAAGCGCGGAAGGAAAAGTCGAAGTGAGGGTCGGGCTGGGATTCGACGCGCATCCCTTCGCCGACGGCCGACCTCTGCGCCTCGGGGGCGTCGAGATCCCTTACGACCGCGGCCTCGCGGGACACTCCGACGGCGACGTCCTCCTCCACGCCGTCGCCGACGCCGTTCTCGGCGCGTGCGGGCGGGGGTCACTCGGCGAGCACTTCCCGGACGGCGCGGCGGAGTGGCGCGGCGCCGACAGCTCCGCGCTGCTGCGCCGCGTGGCGGAGATCGCGCGCGAGTCCGGCTATCGCATCGGCAACTTGGACGCCGTCGTCGTCGCGGAAGCGCCGCGGCTCTCGCCGCACTCGACGGCAATCCGCGGAAGGCTGTCGGAGATCCTCGAGGTGGATCCCGCACGCGTGTCGGTCCGCGGCACGAGCTCGAACCACCTCGGCTTCACCGGCCGGGGTGAGGGAATCGCGTCCTTCGCGGTCGTTCTTCTCGAGGGACCGTGATTCTCGCGAGGCTTCACCCGATCGAGGAGGCGGTCCGCTCCCGCCCCCGCGAGATCGAGTGGGTGATCGTCGACGCCGGGCGGCGGGAGCGGCGCATCGCCGAGCTCGTCCGGCTCTGCCGGGAGAACGGGGTCCCGCTGCGGCGCGGGGACCGCGCAGCGCTCGGCCGCCTCGCCCCGGACCACCAGGGCGCCGTGGCCCGGCTGGCCGTCCGCGGCTATCTCCCGGAAGAGGCGGCGCTCGAGGGACCGGGCGGTCGCCGGTTCCTCCTGGTCTTAGACGGGGTCGAGGATCCCCAGAACCTGGGGGCGGTTCTCCGGGTGGCGGAGGGGGTCGGCGCGGCGGTCGCCGTTCCGGAGCGGGGATCGGCGCCTCTGTCCGACGCGGTCGCCCGGACATCGGCGGGGGCGGTCGAGCGGGTCCGGGTGATCCGGATCGGCAACGTCCGGCGATTCCTGGAAAGATTGCAGCAGAACGGGTTCCAGGTCGTCGGCCTGGACGCGGCCGGGACCGATCTCTACCGGGTCGACCTGACCGGCGACCTCGCCCTGGTCCTCGGGTCCGAGGGAAAGGGGATGCGCCGCCTGGTCCGCGAGGGGTGCGACGTCCTCGCCCGGCTGCCGATGCGGGGGACGCTCGCCTCCCTGAACGTCGCGGCAGCGGCGGCGGCCGCCTCCTACGAGGCCCTCCGGCAGCGGGATTTCCCGCCCAAGTAACTGCTCCGCCGCCGTCACATTTCTTGTGCCCGAAGGGCTTGCGCCCCGGTCGAGGCGGGTGCTAGGATTCGCGGTTCGCGCTGTCGGGATGGGTCTGCTCTTTGAAGGCCGGCCGGAGAGCCG
>JBKPMI010000338.1:0-3473 GCA_046732075.1 Acidobacteriota bacterium
GCTCGAGACGTTCCCTTGGTTGGAGGCGACCACCGAGTCCACGCGCGCGACGAGGTCCTTCATCGCGGCCGAGAACGCGCGGAAGTTCGCAATCGTCGCGTCGACGCCGACGCGGTTGGTCTCCACCATCGAACGCACCTCCTGGCTGATGAGGCGCATGTTCTCGACGATGTCCGCGAGACGTTCCTCTCCCGCCGCGCCGCCCAGCGAATCCTTCAGGCTCTTCGTGATCGACTTGATGTCCACCTCGATGTCGCGCGCGAGCTTCGTGATCTCGTCGAAAGAGACCGGAACGCCGCCGACGATGACCGCATTGTCCGGCAGAGGAGAGGCGCCGAACGGGCCCGGAACCAGCTCGACGTACTTCTCGCCGAGCAGTCCGCGGCTCTCGATCGACGCGGAGGCTCCCTGCCGCAGAGCCACGTTCGGATCGAGATCGACGTCCACGAGCGCCTTGCCCTCGACGAGCCGGATCTTCGAGACCTTGCCGACGCTCACTCCCGCCACCCGGACGGCCGTCTTTTCGTCCAGGCCGGCCACGTTCTGAAATTGAACCGTGATCTTTCGCGGGGCGCCGCGCCCGATGCGCAGATCTTCGATCTTCCAGATGAGGAGACCGGTGATCGCGAGAACGACCAGGAAAAATGCGCCGACCTTCGCCGCCGTGCTCATGGGACCTCCGAAACAGCGGGGCTCTCTTCCCGCTGGAACTCTACCGTGAGCGGCCCCTTCGCGCTTCCCTGCACGAACTGGCGGACCGCCGGATGATCGGATCTCAGGAACTCTTCGGGAGGCGCCTCGAACAGGATGCGTCCTCCGGCCAGGAGAGCGATCCGGTCGCCGATCTTCCGTGCGCTCTCCATGTGGTGCGTGATCGTGACGATCGTGACGTCGAGCCTCTCCTTCATCTCGAGGATCACTTCGTCGATGACGTCGGTCATGATCGGATCGAGGCCCGTGTTCGGCTCGTCGAACAGGAGGATCTCGGGCCGGTGGGCGATCGCGCGCGCGAAGCCGACGCGCCGCCGCATCCCGCCCGAGAGCTCGGAGGGGCGCTTGCCCTCCACGTTCGGCAACCGCACGAGGGCGAGACACTCCCGGACGCGCTCACGAACCTCCGCCGGCGGGCGCCCCGACCGCCGCAGCGGAAAGGCGACGTTGTCGAACACGGACATCGAGTCGAAGAGCGCCCCCTCCTGGAACGACATCCCGAACTCCTTGCGGACCTCGGTGCGCTCGCGGTTGGAAAGGGCCCAGAAGTCCCGCCCGTCCACGAAGATCCGGCCGGAGTCCGGAGAGACCAGCCCGATCAGGTGCTTCAGGAGAACGCTCTTGCCGGTGCCGGACGGCCCGACGACGACGAGCGACTCGCCGTCGGCGATCGAGAGGTCGATTCCGTCGAGCACCACCTTCCCGTGGAACGACTTGCGGAGGTCCTCGACCCGGATCTTGGCGCCGTCCCGCGGCGGGGTTGGAGCTTCGGCCATCAGAAGAGCAGCTTCGTGAGAAAGAAGTCGGCGAGGAGGATCGAGAGACTTCCGCCGACCACCGCGCGCGTCGTCGAGCGCCCGACCCCTTCCGCGCCCCCCTCCGTGTAGTAGCCGCGCACGCACGCGATCAAGGAGAAGATCAGGCCGAACACTGCGGCCTTGATGATCCCGGAAGTCACGTCGGAGAGCTCGAGAAACTGGAACGAGTTGTCGACATAGGTGATCGGGTTCGCGCCGAAGAGCTGCACCGCGACGAGGTAGCCGCCGTACATGCCGACGAAGTCGCCCACGATCACGAGCAGCGGCATCATGAGGATCGACGACAGCACCCGGGGCACCACCAGGTACTGGACGGGCTCCGTTCCGAGCGCAGTCAGCGCGTCGATCTGCTCGGTGACGCGCATCGTGCCGAGCTCCGCGGCCATCGCGCTGCCCACGCGACCCGTCACCATGAGCGCGGTCAGGACCGGCGCGAGCTCGCGGGTCAGGGAGAGCGCGACGACGCTTCCGACGAAGCCCTCGGCGTGGAAGCGCTGGAACCCGTGGAAGGTCTGGAGCGCCAGAACCATCCCGGTGAAGAGGGTCGTCAGGAACACGACCGGGATGGAGTCGACGCCCACCCGGACCATCTGGCGAAGGTGCTCCGGACCGTCGTAGGGCGGCCGGACGGACCACCCCGCGGTCTGCCCCAGCATCTGGAAGAAGCGACCGAGTTCCTCCAGGACGTGCAGGAGTATCCGGCCGATCGCCTCGAGGAACTTCACCGCCGGTGTACCCGGGGAACGCGCGGACCGATTCCGCAGAGAATCTCGTAGGGCAGGGTGTCCGCGGCGCGGGCGAGGTCCCAGGCGGTGACCCGGAGCGCACCATCGGACCCGAGACAGATCACCCGGTCCCCGGTCCGGGCGCCCAGGCCGGTCGCGTCCACGAGAGTCAGGTCCATGCTCACCGCGCCCACGACGGGCGCTTCTTTCCCCCGCAACAGAACGCGCACTCGCCCCGAGAAGGATCGGCGGAAGCCGTCATGATAGCCGATCGGCAGCACGGCAATCGTCGACGGACACGACGTCACGAAGCGGCCTCCGTAGCCGAGCGGGGTGCCCGGCGGAACTTCCCGGAGCGACATCACGCGCGTCTCGAGCGTGAGCGCGGGTTCGAGAACGTCGTCGTCTCCCGACGGCGAAACTCCGTAGAGCGCGAGACCCGGCCGCACGGCGTCGAGCCAGGATGCGGGATGGAGCAGAACTCCGGCCGAGTTCGCCAGGTGAACCATGCCCGGAGCAACCCCGTGGCCCGCGAGGGCTTCGACGCCGGCCCGCAGGCTCTCGATCTGCTCGCGCGTTCGCGGAGAATCCGGATCCTCGGCGGATGCGAGGTTGCTGAACGTTCCGGCGACGCGGAGTCCGCGCGCGCCGCGCAGAATCTGCGCCAGCTCGCCCAACTCCTCGGAACGGAAACCGATCCGTCCCATTCCGGAGTCGAGCTTGATCTGCACGGACAGGGGGTCTGTAAACCCCGCCGCCGACCGGGCGAAGGCCAGCGCCTGTGCCCGGTCGTACAGGGCCGGCGTCAGGCCGTAAGCGCGATGCGCGGACGCGTCGGCGGGGTCCGAGAAGTTCAGGAGCAGGATCTCGCCCCCGACTCCCGCCCGCCGGAGCGCCACACCCTCTTCGGCCACGGCCACCGCGAAGGTGCGGGCGCCCTCGTTCTCGAGGCGGCGCGCGATCGGGGCGGCTCCGTGGCCGTAGGCGTCGGCCTTCAGGACCGGGATCAGCCGGCGGCCGCTGCCGATGCGGCCCTCGAGGAGACGGTAGTTCCGCACGATCGCTCCGAGGTCGACCGACGCGAACGTCGGCCTCACGAGCGCACCGGGGCAGGTTCTCTCGTCACGGGCGAAGGATGTCAGAGCCGGAACCGCGCGAGAAGCTTCGTCTTCCGTCTCCCGCCTGCCGCCTCCGGTCTCAGAACGGTTCGAGCGCCGGC
>JBKPMI010000339.1:0-5429 GCA_046732075.1 Acidobacteriota bacterium
CCACGGATGCGGTCCGCAGTTTCGGCCAGATCCTCGGGCACGTCGCCGACGCCCAGTACCTGTTCTGTTCCACCGCTCTCGGGGAGAAGGCGCCGGCCCACGACGTGGAGAAGACGAAGACCTCGAAGGCCGACCTGATTGCGGCGCTCCAGGACGCCTTCACCTACTGCGACCGGGCCTACGCCGCGATGAGCGATACGTCCGCGACGGAAATGACGAAGCTCATGGGGCGCGACACGCCGAAACTCGGGGCGCTGACCACAAACAGCCTCCACAGCATCGAGCACTATGGAAACCTCATCACCTACCTGCGGATCAAGAACATCGTTCCTCCGACCAGCGACCCCGAGGTGATGAAGGAGCTGATGAAGTGAGGACGGCGCCGGGCCGGCCGGCGGTCGGCCCGGCGGAGTCGTTAGGATGACCACCATGCCGATCGAACCGATCACGGAGTCGCAGCGCAAGGCGGCGAGGGTCGTGGGACTCGCCTACCTGCTGGCCATGGGCCCCGCGATCTTCGCCGAGTTCTACGTCATCGGCCGGCTGGTCGTCTCCGGGAATGCCGCGGAGACCGCGCGGAACATCGCGGCGCACGAGCGCCTGTTCCGGATCGGAACCGCGAGCAATCTCCTGGCGTTTGCCATCGACATCGTTCTCATCACCGCGCTCTACGTGGTCCTCGAGCGGGTCAATCGCAACCTCGCCCTGTTCGCGGCATTCTGCCGGCTGATCGAGACGGTTTTTCTGGTCGTCGCCGCGCTGAACGACTTCGAGGTGCTCCGGCTCGTGAGCGGCGCGGATTACCTGCAGGCCTTCCGGCCCGAGCAGCTGCAGGCCCTCGGGCGTCTCTCTCTCGGTGCGCACGGCGCCGCGTACACGGTGGGGCTGCTGTTCTTCGGGTTCGGATCGCCGGTTTTCTGCTGGCTGTGGTGGAAGTCCGGCTACATACCGAAGGCGCTCGCGGCGTGGGGCGTGTTCGCGTCCCTGCTCGTCGGGGTGTCGGCTTTCGCCTTCATCGTCTCTCCGGAGCTGAGACAGGTGCTGAGCATCTTCGTCTACGCCGGGCCGATCTTCCTCTTCGAGCTGGCGACGGGGTTCTGGCTCCTGATCAAGGGAATCCGCTCCTAGCTCCCGCGTCGTCTGATGCCGCTCACCCTCGAAGACCTCCGGCGGTTCGCCGTGGCCCGGAGCCTTTTCCCGCCGACGACGCTGCCCCGTGCGCTGCAGAAGCTCGGCTTCGTGCAGGCCGATCCGATCCGGGCGCCCGCGCGCGCCCAGGACCTGACGCTGCGCCACCGGGTCCGGAACTACCGCGCGGGCGACCTCGAACGCCGCTATTCGTCGCTCGACGTTCACGAGGACTTCTTCGTCAACTACGGGTTCGTGACGAGCTCGCTGCAGACGCTGATGCACCCGCGGACCGAGACCGGAGTGCCCGCCGATTCGCCCGGGCGCTGGCCGGCCGCGCGCCGCAAGCAAGCGGAGCTCGTCCTGCAATTCGTGCGGGAGCGCGGGACGGTTCATCCGCGCGAGGTCGACGACCACTTCTCCCACGGCACCGTCCGGAACTACTGGGGCGGCTCGTCGAACGCCACGACGCACCTGCTGGACGCGATGCACTACCGGGGCCTGCTCCGCGTGTTGCGGCGCGATTCCGGTATCCGGGTCTACACCGCCCACGAGCATCCCGCCGGGGCGACAGACCCGGCCGGGCGCCGCGCGCGGCTGGATGCGCTCGTCGACGCCGCCGTCCGAATCTACGCGCCGCTGCCGGCGCGGGGCCTGTCGTATCTCGTGCGCCGCCTGCGCTACGCCGCTCCGCAGTGGTCGAAGGGACTGACGGCCGCGTTGAAGCGCGCCCGGGAACGGCTCGCGCAGGCGCGGGTCGACGGGGTGGACTGGTACTGGCCGGCGGGCGAGAACGCCGCGCGCCACCCGGCGTCGGAGGCCGTCCGGCTCCTGACGCCGTTCGATCCGGTGGTTCACGACCGCGATCGCTTCGAGCGGCTCTGGGGCTGGGTCTACCGGTTCGAGGCGTACACGCCGGCGGCAAAACGGCAGCGCGGCTACTACGCCCTGCCGCTCCTGTGGCGCGACCGCGTGATCGGCTGGGGCAACGTCTCCGTCGAGAAGGGGGACCTCCGCTGCGACCTCGGATTCGTCGAATTGCCGCCGCGCGACCGGGCGTTTCAGCGCGAGCTCGAGGCCGAGCAGGAGCGGATGCGGAGGTTCCTCGGTCTCTGACGGGGCGTCGCGCAAATCCTCTCCGCGGTCGCAGGGTAGAGTAAAGGCACGTCCCCGATGAGACTTTCCGCAGGCACGCGGCTCGGACCGTACGAGATTCTTTCGCCGATCGGCGCCGGCGGCATGGGCGAGGTGTACCGGGCGAAGGACACGCGGCTCGGCCGGATGGTCGCGGTCAAGGTGCTGTCGCAGGACCTGTCCGCTTCCCCGGACGTCCGGCAGCGGTTCGAGCGGGAAGCCCAGACGATCTCGCAGCTCTCGCATCCTCACATCTGCGCGCTGCACGACGTGGGCAACCAGGATGGAACCGAATACCTCGTCATGGAGCTGCTCGAGGGCGAGACGCTGTCGGATCGCCTGGCCCGGGGGCCACTCCCGCTCGAGCAGACGCTTCGCTTCGGCCAGGAAATCGCGGACGCGCTCGACAAGGCGCACCGGCAGGGAGTCGTGCACCGGGACCTGAAGCCGGGCAACGTGATGCTGACCAAATCCGGAGTGAAGCTTCTGGACTTCGGACTGGCCAAAGCGGTGGATCCGTCCGCCAACGTCGATTTGAGCGCGTCGCCCACCCGGCAGGGCCTGACCCAGGAGGGCGCGATCCTCGGGACCTTCCAGTACATGGCGCCCGAACAGCTCGAGGGGCGGGAAGCGGACGCGCGGACGGACATCTTCGCGCTCGGCGCCGTCCTGTACGAGATGGCGACGGGCCGCAAGGCGTACTCCGGATCGAACCAGGCGTCTCTCATCTCCGCGATCCTTCGGGACGATCCCGCTCCGATCTCGCAGGTGCGGCCGATGGCCCCGGTCGCACTCGATCGGATCGTGAAGACGTGCGTTGCCAAGGATCCCGAGGACCGCTGGCAATCCGCGGGGGACGTTGCCAAGGAGCTGAAGTGGATCGCGGACGGGTCGGCCTCCGGCGTGACGCCGCCTCCCGCGGTTGGGCCGCGCCGTCGCTACCGGGAGCGGCTGCCGTGGGCACTGACCGCGGCGGCAGTGCTGGCCGCGGCGTGGTTCGGTTTAGTCGAGCGGCGCACCACGGGCCCGGCTCCGCGGGTCCTGCGGACGAATCTCCTGTTACCGGAAAAGGTCCAGCTCCACCTGGCCGTTCTTTCGCCCGACGGGCGGCGGGTCGTGCTCTCGGGCCTCGGCGCCGACGGCCGAGACCACCTGTGGCTGCGGTCGCTCGACTCTTACGACTCGGTTCCCATCCCCGGCGCGGAAGGCGGCATTTTCCCGTTCTGGTCGCCGGACGGTCGATTCATCGGATTCTTTGCGGACAAGAAGATGAAACGCGTCGACGCCAGCGGCGGAGCCGTGATCGACCTCGTCGAAGGGGACGGCGTCGGGGGCGCGTGGGCGCCGAACGGTGACATCCTCTTCGCGCTCGCGAGTGGCCCGATCCTTCGCTTCCCGCGTGCCGGAGGAAAACCGGTACCCGTTACCCGTGTCGATGCCGCGCGCCACGAGACGACCCACCGCTATCCGTTTTTTCTCCCGGATGGACGCCACTTCCTCTACCTGGCTCTCAACGCCGCGGGCAACACGAGGGACCCCGCCAATCGCGTCTGGGTCGGCTCCCTGGACGGCTCTGCGGCCAAGCCGCTCATCGCGGGCAACTTCAACGCCGAATTCGCCAACGGGCACCTGCTCTTCATCCGGGGCGACCTCGCCGGCACGCTGTTCGCCCAGCCGTTCGACCCCGTCCGCATGGAGACGACGGGCGATCCGGTCGGCGTGGCGTCTGAGATCGGCGTCTGGGGCGACTATCTCGGAGCCGGCAAGTATTCGGTGGCTTCGGATGGATCGCTTCTCTACTCTTCGTTCCTCCTTCGGACGCGGCTCGAATGGCTGGATCGCGAGGGGAAGTCGAAAGGGACTTTCGGTGAGCCCGGAGCTCACTTCGCGTTTCGACTCTCGCCGGACGACACCCGGATCGCGTTCGATCTCTACGACCCCGGAACCAATCTCTCGCAGGTGTGGATCGGCGACGTCGCGCGCGACGTTCAGACGAAGCTGACGTCCGGCCCGAGCAGCAACATCAATCCCATGTGGTCTCCGGACGGGTCTCGGGTCGCGTTCGAGTCGGATCGCAAGCACCAGGCGGACATTTTCGTCCGCGCGGCCGGAGGATCGGGAGCAGAAGACCAGCTCACCGACGCCGAAAGCCAGAGCAGCCCAGCCGACTGGTCGGCGGACGGCCGCTTCATCCTGTACCAGGACCGGGAACCGGTCGGGAACCGGCGGATGCGGCTCTCGGCGATTCCCATCGTGCCTCCCCATCGCCCGATCACGGTCGTTCCACCGGCTTGGACGGACGTCGTGAATGCTCGATTCTCGCCGGACGGCAAGTGGGTCGCCTACGGACGGGACGAGTCGGGTCGCATCGAGGTCTTCGTCGTGTCGTTCCCGGATGGACAGGGGAAGGTTCAGATCTCGATCTCCGGCGGTGCGAACCCGAGGTGGACCCGCGGAGGGCACGAGCTTCTCTTTTCCGATTTCGGCGGCACAGTCATGAGCGTGGCGATCGAGACCGCGCACGGCTTCCGGGCGTCGCCGCCCAGACCGCTCTTCACTCTGCCTCCCGGCTCGCTTGCGTGGGAGGTTTCGGCCGACGGAGAGCGTTTCCTCGTCAACTCCCCGGTCGTCAAGAGCCCTTCGGTTCCGCTCTCGCTCGTTCTCGACTGGGCCGCGGCGCTGAAGAAGTAGCGCGATCGGTCGCCCGTCCCCGGAAAGCCGGCGCCGGTCCGGAGAAGAGAGAATTTCCGAAGGGCAGCGGGCCAGAATCCGACCGGAGGAACTCCATGGCTCGACGTGCCGGCTCATTTGCCGCGATCGTTCTCTCCTTCGCCTTCGCGGCTCCGGAAAGTCCCGCCGCCGCCGCGCTCGTCCGGCTCGCCGCGCTCGCCGGCGAGTGGAAGGGCAACGCGGAATGGACCGGCGCACGGACCGGTCGTTACGCGATGGACGCGACCTACTCGACCACCGGCAACGGATCCGCCGTCGTCGAGACGCTGACCCAGGACGGCGTCGCCGTGATGACGACGGTGTACCACGCGGACAGCGCCGATCTCCGGATGACGCACTACTGCGGAACGAAGAACCAGCCCCGCCTCAAGGCATCGAGGATCGATCTCGCCAATGGAGCCATCGACTTCGCTTTCGTGGACGCAACGAATCTCGCC
>JBKPMI010000340.1:0-5330 GCA_046732075.1 Acidobacteriota bacterium
TCGTCATCGCCGCCGGCGTCGCGATCTACGTGGTGATGGAGTCGACGCTGGTCTCGCTCGACCTGACGCAGCGCACCTACTACGAGCGCTATCGCTTTGCCGACGTCTTCGCGTCCGCCAAGCGCGCTCCGATTTCGCTGGCTCCCGAGATCGCCGCCATCCCCGGCGTCGCGCAGATCGAGACCCGCGTCGTGTCGGACGTGCTCCTCGACGTGCCCGGCCTGGTCGAGCCCGCGGTCGGCCGCCTCGTGGGGATTCCGGCGCCGCGCCGGGCGATGCTGTGCGACGTCTTCCTGCGGCAGGGCCGTTACATCGAGGCGGGGCGTCCGGACGAAGTCCTTCTCTCCGAGACGTTCGCGAAGCTGCACGGCCTCATCCCCGGCTCGGTTCTCCCGGCGATCCTGCACGGCCGGCGGCGCAACCTGCGGGTCGTCGGCCTCGCGCTCTCGCCCGAGTACGTCTACAACGTGCGCCCCGGTGAGCTGATGCCGGACGAGAAGCGCTTCGGCATCGTGTGGATGGAGCGGCGGGCGCTCGCCGCGGCGTACGAGATGGAGGGCGGATTCAACGATGTCGTTCTGCGCCTCTCGCGCGGCGCCTCCCGGCCGGAGGTCATCGCGCGGCTCGACCGGCTGCTCGAACCCTGGGGCGGCCGCGGCGCGATCCCGCGATCGCTCCAGACGTCCCACTGGTACCTCGAGAACGAGCTGGCCCAGCTCCGTTCATCGGGCCGCGTACTCCCGGTCGTGTTCCTCGGGGTCGCCGCGTTTCTGTTGAACGTCGTGCTGACCCGCATCGTCGCGCTCGAACGCGGACAGATCGCGGCGTTGAAGGCGCTCGGCTACACGAACCGCGAGGTTGCCGCGCACTACCTCGGTCTCGCGCTTCTCATCGCCGCGCTGGGCGGCGCGATCGGCGTGGCCTTCGGCTCGTGGCTCGGGAGAGGGATGACGGCGCTCTACACCGAGTTCTACCATTTCCCCATCCTCGAGTACCGCCTCGCCGTGAAGGTGGCGTTGCAGGGAACCCTCATCGGTCTCGTCGCCGCGGGACTCGGAGCGCTCGGCGCGGTGCGCGGCGCCGCGCGGCTCCCGCCGGCCGAGGCGCTGCGCCCGGAGCCGCCGGCGCGGTACCGGGAGAGCCTGCTCGAGCGCGCCGGCGTCAAGAGGTTGCTGTCGCAGCCGGCGCGCATGATCGTCCGCAACATCACCCGCCGGCCGGTGCGCGCGTCGCTTTCGATCCTGGGGATCGCCCTCGGCGCGGCCATGCTGGTCGTCGGGACGTTCAGCCTCGACGCGATGCGCCGCATCGTGGACGTGCAGTTCGGCCTCGCCCAGCGCTACGACGCGATGGTGACGTTCCTGGAACCGACCTCTCCCCGCGCCTTCCACGAGGTCGAGCGGTTGCCCGGTGTTCGAGAGGTCGAGGCGTTCCGGTCGGTCCCCGTGAATCTCCGCTTCCGCCATCGCTCGCGGCAGGCCGCGGTCCTGGGCCTGCCGGCGGCGCCGCGTCTGAACCGCGTCCTGGATTCGAAGACGCGGCCCGTGACGCTCCCGCCGCAGGGCCTCGTGCTCTCCCGCACGGTTGCCGACATCCTCGGCGCGGACCGCGGCGACGTCGTCGTCCTCGAGGTGCTGGAGGGCGCGCGACCGGTCCTCCAGGTCCCCGTCGCCGACGTCGTGGACGAGTACATCGGGACGAACGTCTACTCGGAGATCGGCGCGCTGCGCCGCCTGATGCGCGAGGGCGAGACGCTGTCCGGCGCCTTTCTCGCGGTCGACCGCGCCGCCGAACCGGCGCTCTACCGCCGCGTGAAGAGAAGCCCGCGGGTCGCGGGTGTGTTGCTGAAGCGGGCAACCGTCGAAAGCTTCGAGAAAACGATCGCCCGGAACTTCACGATCATCACCACCGTCAATATGCTCTTCGCGGCCGTGATCGCCTTCGGCGTCGTCTACAACACCGCCCGCATCTCCCTGTCGGAACGGAGCCGCGAGCTCGCGACGCTGCGCGTCATCGGCTTCCGGCGCGCCGAGATCTCCTACATCCTGCTGGGCGAGCTCGCCGCGCTCGTCGCGCTTGCCATCCCGATCGGCCTCCTGCTCGGTTACGGGATGTCGGCCGCGATCCTCGAGCTCTTCCAGACGGAGCTCTACCGGATTCCCTTCGTGATTGCTCCGCGGACGTTCGCGCGAGCGGGCTTCGTCACGCTCGTCGCGGCCGCGATCTCGGCCGCGGCGGTCCGACGCCGGCTCGACCGGCTCGACCTCGTCGCCGTGTTGAAGACGCGGGAATGAAGACGAACAACGCGATCACCCGCCGCCGCTGGATGCTGTGGGGCGGCCTCGCGGCCGTCGCCGCCGTCGCCCTGCTCTTCGCGCTGCGGAAGGCGCCCGTCGAGGTCGACGTGGCGGACGTCACCCGCGGGCGGCTCGCGGTCACGCTCGACGAGGAGGGCGAGACGCGGGTGCGAGAGCGCTACGTGGTCTCGGCGCCGGTCGCCGGGCGCCTCCGGCGGATCGAGCTCGAGCCCGGAGATCCGGTCCAGGCGAAGAAGACGGTGGTCGCCACCTTCGTACCCGGCGACCCGGCGCTCCTCGACCTGCGCGCACGGGGCGAGGTCGACGCCCGCGTCGGCGCGGCGCGGGCGGCCGAACAGAGAACCCGTGCGGAGAGCGACCGGGCCCGGGCGCAGCTCGCGCTCGCGCGGTCGGAGCACACGCGCATCCGGCGCCTGGCGGAAAGCGGAGTCGCGTCCCAGGCGGACCTGGACCGGGCAAAGCAGAACCTGGACGCCGCGCAGAGCACGCTCGCCGCGGCCGAGCGCGCCGCGGCCGGAGCCCTGCAGGAGCTGCGCGCCGCTCAGTCGCGCGCTCTGGAGGTCCCGTCGGGGCAGAGCGGCGGCGGCCGGCTGGAGAACCTGACGCTCCGCTCGCCGATCGACGGCGTGGTACTCCGTCGCCTGCGGGAAAGCGAAGCCGTCGTGCCGGCCGGCGAGCCGCTGCTGGAGGTCGGAGATCCCGCGAACCTCGAAATCGTCGCCGACTACCTCTCGGCCGACGCCGTGGCGATGAAGCCCGGGATGCCCGTCGAGATCGAGAGGTGGGGCGGGGAGAAAGCACTCTCCGGGCGCGTGCGGCGCGTGGAACCCGGCGGTTTCCTGAAGATTTCCGCGCTCGGCGTCGAAGAGCAGCGCGTCAACGTCATCATCGATTTCGAGGACTCCCGCAAGGCTTGGGCAGCCCTCGGCGACGGCTACCGCGTCGAAGTGCGGGTCGTGACGTGGGAAGGAAGCGACGTCGTGAAGGTCCCGGGAAGCGCTCTCTTCCGCCAGGGGACCGGCTGGGCCGTCTTTCGCGTCCGGGGCCGCGGCGCGGAGCTCCGCTCCGTCGACGTGGGTCACCGCGGAGAGCTCGAAGCCGAGGTCCGCTCGGGGCTCGAGCCTGGCGATACCGTGATCGTCCATCCGCCGGAGCAACTGAAGCCGGGCCTCAAGGTGAAGCCCCGCAGCGAAGCCGCGCCCCAGAACCGGTGATACCGTCTTCGCACTTTCTGGCGAGCAACAACCGAGGGAGGACACCATGTTTTCCCCGCAAAAGGCGAACCTGAGGTTGGGCGAAGTCACGGCCGCGGGACTCGTGAAGCTCTTCAAGCCCGGCGGGAACCAGCCCGGCGCAGAGAATTCGGACGCCGCGACTCCCAAAGGAGCTTCCGCCTGGAGAGGGTGGGCCGTGGTCCTGGGTTTCCTCGCCCTCCTGGTCGTCGTCTCGGTCCTCGCCGCGAAGCTCTGGTAGCTAGTCTCCGGGAGTCATCGCCTCGCGCAATGCCGCCTGCGCAAGCAGGCGGGTGGAGTCGAGCGTCGGTAGGGGCGACTCCCCCGGACGGACGAGCAGCGGGATTTCCGTGCAGGCGAGCGCTACGGCGTCGCAGCCGCGCTCGGCCAGCCGCGCGATCACGCCGCTGTAGAACTCCCGCGACGCGTCGCGGAAGACCCCGTCCACGAGCTCGGCGAAAATGATCCGGTCGACTTCCTTCGCGTCCGCGGCGTCGGGCACGACCGTCTCGATACCGAGCGCTTCCAGGACGGGGCGGTAGACCGGCGCTCCGCCGCCCATCGTGAAGCGGGTCCCGAGGAGGCCGACGCGCCGGAATCCGCGGCGCCGCGCCTCCTCCCCCAGGACGCGGGCGATGTGCAGCCACGGGATCGGCGTTTCCGCCTGGAGGTGATCCCACGCCACGTGCGCCGAGTTGTCGGGACAGATCGCGAAGTCGGCGCCCGCGTTCGCCAGCAGCCGCGCGGAGTCGAGCATCACACGCGCGACTCCGGCCCAGTCGCCGGCATCGAACGCCGGCATCCAGCGCGCCATCGCAATCGAGTCGAGCGTGATGCGCGGGTGGTCGTTCTTGCCGACGACCGTCAGGGCTTCCTGGCAGATCGTCCGGTAGCAGAGCGCGGCCCCCTCCGCGCTGCAGGCGACGATTCCGATGTGCTTCAAGGGTTAGACGGCCGTCGGGCAGGGCTCGAACGCCGACCAGTCCGTCGCGGCGACGACCTCCTCGTCCGGCGGAAAGATCGTCCGGAACGAAAACGCAAACGGCGTGGGCCCGTGCTCCTGGAGGTGGGCGAGCCGCTTCTTCGCCTCGTCCATCGAGGGGATGTGCCCGGCAGGAACCCACCACAGCACGGTGATCGGAGTTTCGAGCTTCTCGAACCACTCGCGCCGTTGCCGCAGAAGCTCCGCGTGCGGGCTTTCGAAGACGAACTTCCGGAAATCCTCGACTGTCTCCCAGACCGACATGTTGACGATGATCCGGTCGTCGTCGTACGGCCGGAGGTACGTGGCGTTGCCCTCGTTCGTCTGCAGGCGCCAGACGAAGCCGGGCGTCCCGTCGGCGAGCGCGTTGATCTCGTCCAGCCGCTCGACGAAGCCGCGCATGACCGGACCGTCCAGGGGACCCATCATCCGGCCGATGTTGAACTGGGCGAGGTGGAGCTTGTTCATGGCGGAAAAATCTAACCCAGGGCGATACGAGACGGAGCTTTTTCATGAACGGCGGGTGAATCCGCACCGACCGACCCGCGGCTTCGTTGACACCCCCGCGGGCCGGCCGTAGAGTCCGCTTCAGTCGAGGATTTCCAGCACTGAGCGGTTCGACATGACGTTGCCACTGTCCTGAGATGCGGACCCACCAACCGCACTCCCACACCGAGGACGACCTGCTCCGCGTTCTCCAGGACGAGGAGCGTCTCGATGCGCTGCGCCGGACGTCGCTCCTCGATTCGCCGCCCGAGGAGGTGTTCGACCGGCTGACGCGTCTGGCGACCGCCGTCC
>JBKPMI010000341.1:0-3435 GCA_046732075.1 Acidobacteriota bacterium
CGATGGACGCGACCTACTCGACCACAGGCAACGGATCCGCCGTCGTCGAGACGCTCACCCAGGACGGCGTCCCGATGATGACGACGGTCTACCACGTGGACGGCGCCGACCTGCGGATGACGCACTACTGCGCGGCGCGGAACCAGCCGCGCCTCAAGGCCTCGAGGATCGACCTGGCCAATGGAGCGATCGACTTCGCTTTCGTGGATGCGACGAACCTCGCGTCCCCGGACGCTCCGCACGTGAGCGGCCTGCAGGTTCGGTTCGGCGACGCGGACCATCTCACCATCACGTTCCGTTTCGAGGGGGGAGGAAAGGCGTCCTTCGAGCGGATCTCGCTCCAGCGCTCTCCGCGGAGAGCCTGACCCGAGCCGGGCGTCGCCCCCTCCTTCGGTCGTAGCTTCCGGAGGCCGCCGGCGACGTATGATTCGCCGTCCCCAGAGGAGGCAAATTGACGCTCGCAGCAGGCTCCCGGCTCGGCCCCTACGAAATTGTCTCGGCGATCGGCGCCGGCGGAATGGGAGAGGTCTATCGGGCGCGGGACACGCGCCTGGAGAGGACCGTCGCCATCAAGGTGCTTCCCGAGCATCTGACCTCGGACGCGGATCTGCGGCAGCGCTTCGAGCGCGAAGCCAAGACGATCTCGCAGATCTCCCACCCGCACATCTGCGCGCTCTACGACGTCGGCCGAGAGGGAGACCGCGATTACCTCGTCATGGAGCTCCTCGAGGGAGAGACCCTGGCCGCGCGGCTGGACAAGGGGCCTCTGCCGTCAGAGCAGCTCCTCCGCTACGGTATCGAGATTGCCGATGCCCTGGACAAAGCCCACCGGCTCGGAATCGTTCACCGGGACCTGAAGCCCGGAAACGTGATGCTCACCAAGTCCGGGGTCAAGCTCCTCGACTTCGGGCTCGCGAAGTTCCAGGCCGCCGCGCGCGACAAGATGGCCTCGGGCGTCTCGGTACTCGCGACGGAAGCCCAGAAGAGCCAGCCACTGACGGAGCGGGGCACGGTTCTCGGGACGTTCCAGTACATGGCGCCGGAGCAGCTCGAGGGGGGCGAGGCGGACGCCCGCTCCGACATCTTCGCGTTCGGCGCCCTGCTCTACGAAATGGCCACGGGAAAGAAGGCCTTCTCCGGAAAGAGCCAGGCGAGCCTCGCCGGCTCGATCCTCCGGGACGACCCGACGTCCGTCACCGAGATCTCGCCGATGATGCCGCCGGCGCTGAACCGCGTCATCAAGACGTGCCTGGCCAAGGACCCGGAGGACCGGTTCCAGACCGCACACGACGTCAAGCTGCAGCTCCAGTGGGTCGCGGAGGGCGGCTCCCAGGCGGGCGTGCCGGCGCCGGTGGCCGCGAGAAGGAAGAGCCGGGAGCGCCTCGCGTGGGGCGTGGCCGCGGCTGCGCTCGTCGCCGCGGCGGCGCTGGCTTTCGGTTTCGTCCGGCGGGCGCCGGTCCAGCCCCGCGCAATCCGATTCGAGGTCGCGGCGCCCGACGGAGTCATCGCCATCGACGCTCCCCGCTTGTCACCCGACGGCCGCTACCTCGCATTCAACGCAACGGACTCGGAGGGAAAAACCCGGATCTGGGTCCGGCCCCTGAACGCTCTCACGGCACAGCCCCTGAACGGCACGGAGGGGACGTCGCGGCCTTTCTGGTCACCCGATAGCCGGTTCCTCGGTTTCATGGCGGAAGGCAAGCTGAAGAAGATCGAGGTGACCGGCGGTCCCGCTCAGAAGATCTGCGACGCGCCGACCGGCTCCGACGGGAGCTGGAGCTCGCAGGGGATCATCCTCTACGACGGCACGGGAAAGGATCCGATCTACCGCGTGCCCGCGACTGGCGGCACGCCGACCGTCGCGGTGAAAGCGGAAACCGCCGGGAAAGACGGGCAGGTCGGCTGGCCCGAGTTCCTCCCGGACGGCCGCCACTACCTCTACATGGCCATCGGAACGAAACCGGAGGACAGCGCCTACCGCGTCGGCTCGCTCGACTCCGCCGACTCGAAGCCGTTCGCTCCGGCCCAGACGCTCGTCACGTATGCGCCCCCGGGCTACCTCCTCTTCGTCCGCGACAAGACGCTCGTCGCGCAGCGCTTCGACCCGAAGGGTCTCAAGACGCAGGGGGAGCCGGTCCCGCTCGCCGAGCACATTGGAACCGACAGCGTCGGCCTGGCGACGTTTTCGGTTTCGCGGGACGGAACCCTGGCCTACCGGACCGGGGACGCGGGAGGCAGGCTCCTCTGGGTAGACCCTTCCGGCAAGGAGCTGGACGCACTGGGGGATCGCGGGGAATACACCAACCCAGCCCTCTCGGGGGCCGGCGACCGGCTGGCATTCGACCTGAACGATCCCCGCGGCGGAAAGAGCGACATCTGGATCCGGGATCTCGTCCGGGGCGTCAACTCGCGCTTCACGTTCGGTCAGGGGAACAATGGCGCCCCCATCTGGTCTCCGGACGGAGCGACGATCGTGTTTCGGTCGGATCGAAACGGGATCTACGAGCTCTTCGAGAAACCGGCGAGCGGCCAGGGCGAAGAGAAGCTTCTACTGAAGAGCAACGACGAGCAGAAGTTCGCGACCGACTGGTCCCGGGACGGACGCTACATCGCCTTCGCGTCGCAGAGCCAGAAGACCGGCTGGGACTCCTGGGCGCTCCCGACGTTCGGCGACCGTAAGCCGATCCCGATCGTCATCGGGGCGTTCTCGGAGCTCATGGCCAGGTTCTCGCCGGACGGTCGTTTCGTTGCGTACCAGTCGAACGAGTCCGGGCGCGGGGAGATCTACGTGCAGTCCTTCCCGGTCGCGAGCGGCAAGTGGCAGGTGTCGAGCTCCGGCGGCTCGGATCCGTCGTGGAGCGCCGATGGAAAGAAGATCTTCTATCGCGCCGCGGACCAGAAGCTCATGGCGGTCGACGTGGAGGCCGGCGAGACCTTCAAGGCGGGCATCCCGCAGGCTCTCTTCCCGGCGCGCGTCCAGCCGGGCGTCGCGCGCAACAAGTACGTGGTCTCGGGCAACGGGGAGCGGTTCCTCTTCGTCGCCCCGCTCGGGCGCGAGGCGCTGACGCCGACGACCGTCGTTCTGAACTGGAACGCCGACCTCGGACGGTGACCCGGCCCGGCGCGTAAGGAGCGCCGGGTCTCCGTCAGCGGCGCAGCCGGTGTTCGACCGCCTGCGCGCGCCGCTGTGCTTCGGCGAGCGCTTCCCGCGCCGGAGTGTGCTCGCGTCGCTCGAACTCCTCGTTGGCGAAGGCCACCCAGTCGGGCATCTCGACGCCGAACGCCTCGATGTCGGATTCGTTCGACACCTCGACCGAGAACGACTGGCCGTCCCAGTGGAGGTCGCGGGCGCGGATCGTCTGCGTGCCGAACGGCGCCTGCCGGAGGAGCTCGACCCAGTGCGGCGGCGGCGTCGGCGAGGGCCGCCAGGCCACG
>JBKPMI010000342.1:0-2069 GCA_046732075.1 Acidobacteriota bacterium
TCCAGGAAGCGCTCGACCGCAAGGTCCAGGGCGGGCAGTTCGCGGTCACCGCCGCTCCGAAGAAGGGGGGCGAGATCGTCGACCTCATGGAAGCCCTGCGCGCGAGCCTCGGAAAGCCGCGCAAGGCGTCGCCGAAGGCGGCCGCGGCCGCCGAAAGAAAGCCGCCCCGCAGCGCTCCCCGGGCCGCCGAGAAGCGGACGGCGTCCGCCCGCAAGTAGAGGGGGAGGGCGGATGAAGCCTTCGCCCGGAACCGACCCCGGCGGGGCATACGGCGCCCGCGAGGTTTCCCGGATGCTCGGTCTCTCCGTGGCGCAGGTGCGCGCCTGGGTGCGATCGGGACTTCTCGAGCCGGAACGCGGCCCCCGGGGAGAAATGCGGTTCACTCCGGACGACCTGACCCTCCTCCAGGCGGCGCGCGGTCTCGCCGGAGCGCGAATCGGGCCCCGCCGGATCGAGCGCGCGCTGTCACGGCTGCGGGAGCAGGTCCCGGAGCGGCGGCAGCTGGCGGAGCTCGAAATCTCCGCGGAAGGCACGCGCATCGTCGTGACCGACGGTTCGGCGCGATGGCAGCCGGAGTCCGGGCAGATCCTGATCGAGTTTCCGGAAGCGGCCGGCGGCGTATGCGTTCCAATGGTGCGCGCGACGCGTCCCTCCGCCGTCGACCCCGGCGGTGCGAGCGCCGTCGACTTCTACGAGCGCGGCTGCGAGCTCGAGGCGACCGATCCCGCCGGCGCCGAGGCGGCCTACCGCTCGGCGCTCGCGATCGATCCGGACCGGGCGGACACGCACGTCAACCTGGGCCGGCTGCTCCACGAGCGGGGGGATCCCGCCGCGGCGGCCGAGGAGTACCGCCTGGCGCTCCGCGCGCGGCCGGAGGACGCGACCGCCGCGTTCAACCTCGGAGTCGCGCTCGAGGACCTGGGGAGGGATCTCGATGCGATCGACGCCTACGAGGAGGCGACCGCCCTCGACCCCGGTCACGCCGACGCCTACTTCAACCTCGCGGGAGTCTGTGAACGCGTCGGCCGCCCGGCCGCGGCGATCCGCCACCTGAAGGCCTACCGATCGCTCCTCCGCTCCCCGACCGAGTGAGCGGCGGTTCGGCCGGCCGCCCGGCTCGCCCCCGGGGCCCGCGGACGACTTCGCTCCTCACGCCCGAGGACCTGCACCTCTTCAACGAGGGCTCGCACACACGCCTCTGGGAGAAGCTGGGCGCCCACTCCACCCGGGGGGAGAATCCCGGAACGAGTTTCGCGGTGTTCGCTCCGGAGGCCGAGCGCGTCTCGGTCATCGGCGATTTCAACTCCTGGGACCGCGACGCGCATCCGCTGTCTCCGCGGGGATCGTCCGGACTCTGGGAGGGTTCCGTGCCGGGGGCGGCGAAGGGAGCGGTCTACAAGTACCACGTCCGTTCGCGTCACGGCGGCTACTCCGTCGACAAGTCCGACCCGTTCGCGTTCTACCGCGAGCTCGCGCCGAACACCGGCTCGATCATCTGGGATCTCTCGAACGAGTGGGGCGACTCGAGGTGGATGAAGGGGCGTGAGCCCGGCGCCTCGCGTGTCCGCGCGGAGTCGGTTTACGAGGTCCACCTCGGCTCGTGGCGGCGGTCCGAAGGAAAGCTGCCGACCTACCGGGGGATCGCCCCCGAGCTCGCGGCGTACGCAAAGGATCTGGGATTCACGCACGTCGAGCTCCTCCCGGTGATGGAGCACCCGTTCTACGGGTCGTGGGGTTACCAGACGACCGGGTTCTTCGCTCCGACCAGCCGGTACGGCACGCCGCAGGACCTGATGTTCCTGATCGATCACCTTCATCAGCAGGGGATCGGTGTGATCCTCGACTGGGTGCCGTCGCACTTTCCGTCCGACGAGCACGGCCTCGTGTTCTTCGACGGAACCCACGTCTACGAGCACGCCGACCCGCGCAAGGCATACCAGCCGGACTGGGGCAGCCTCGTCTTCAACTACGGCCGGCCCGAGGTGCGCAGCTTTCTCCTCTCGTCCGCGCTCTTCTGGCTGGAGCTCTACCACGCCGACGGTCTCCGCGTGGACGCCGTGGCGTCGATG
>JBKPMI010000343.1:0-7294 GCA_046732075.1 Acidobacteriota bacterium
CGCGGGCGCCTCGGTCCTGGTGCTCGAAGGGCGGGCACGCGCCGGTGGGCGGATCTGGACGCGCCGGATCCGGGGTTGGCCCGTACCGGTCGAGCTCGGCGCCGAGTTCGTCCACGGCCGCGCGGCCGAGGTCCTCGACATCGCGCACGACGCTGGTCTCCTCGTCGACATTCTCCCCGACACCCACCTCCAGTGGACGGAGTCCGGCTGGAAGTCCATGCACGACTTCTGGTCGCAGTGGGACTCGGTCACGCGCCGGATGCGGCGCGACGGCCGCGACCGCTCGGTCGCCGAGTTCCTGGAATCCCGCCGGCGGATGTCGGCCACCCGGAAGCGTCTCGCGACCTCGCTCGTCGAGGGATATCACGCGGCGCGGGTGGATCGCGTGAGCGAGCACTGGCTCTCGACTGCCGGAGACCCGCCGCCGGAGCCGGGCGACGAGGCGCAGTTCCGCGTGGTGTCGGGTTACGACGGCGTGATCCGGTGGCTGCTCTCACGCATCGACCCGAAGCTCGCGAAAATCCGTTACTCGACTCCTGTCCGCCGGATCCAATGGCGGACCGGGAGCGTTTCGGTCGGAACCAGCGGATCCGGCGAGATCCGCGCGCGGCGCGTCGTGGTCACGGTCCCGGCGGCGGTCCTCCGCGCGGGCGGCATCCGGTTCGATCCGGAGCCGGCCGCGCACCGGCGCGCGCTCGAAAAAATCGAGGCGGGGCACGTCGTCCGAATCGTGCTGCGCTTCCGGGAACCTCTCTGGGAAGGAACGGCGGCCGCCCGGGAATCGGGCCCATCCGGCGTCTACTTCCTGCACCGGTGGAGCGCCTCTTTTCCGACGTGGTGGACCGCGGCCCCCGCGCAGGTCCCCATGATCGTGGGGTGGGCCGGCGGGCCCGCGGCCGACCGTCTCCGCCGGCTCGACCGCCGCGAGATCCTCGCTCAGGCAATCGCGACTCTCGCATCGCTCCTGGACCTCCGACCGGCGCGCGTCCGGAAGTCGCTTCTGGGATGGCACAGGCACGACTGGGGCGCGGACCCCTTCTCCCGGGAGGCGTACAGCTACGCCGGAGTCGGGGGCGCCTCCGCCGCGGACGCGCTCGCGCGGCCCGCCGGCAACACCCTGTTCTTCGCGGGGGAAGCCACGGATCGCGAGCAGAGCGGCACCGTGCCGGGCGCGATCGCCAGCGGCCGCCGCGCCGCGCGGCAGGTACTGCGCACCCTCTGACGGAACATTTCCGGGGCAACGGCGTAATCGGGGAAGAATCCGGCCGCGTCGGTGGCCGGCCGAGGAGGTCGGACATGAGCTCTCATCCCCTGCGCTTCCTGGGAATAGCTGTTCTTGCGGTGTCGGCCCCGATCGCGCGGGCGGAGGTCTCCCGGGAGCTCCACGGACAGCTCGCGGTGGCGGCGGGGCGCGAGTTCGCCGTCGAGAACCTGCTCGGGACGATGCAGGTCGTCGCGGGCTCCGGGCCGGACGTCGTCGTCACGGCGACCGTCTATGCCGCCAACGCCGAGCTCGCGTCGGGAGTGCGGCTCGAAGAGGTTCGCGGCGAGCGCGGAGTTCCGACCCTCCGGGTCCGCTACCCCGCGACCCGCCAGACGCTTCGCTACGACGACCCGGACGACCACGGCCCGAGGCTGCCCGGGATCCTCACCTTCGGCGATTCCGAGTCCTGCCGCTACGACGGGCGGACCTACCGCGTCAGCTCCCGCCGCGGAGAGCTCCTCTACGCCGACGTCGAGGTTCGCGTGCCGGCTCAGCTGGCGGCCGGGACCTTCCGGGAGCTCGCCGGGCGCATCGACGCCGACGGCCTCCAGGGCAAGCTCGCGTTCCGGGTGGACAGCGCGGACCTGCGGCTCTCGCACCTTCGCGGAGAAGTCGATCTCTCCGGCAGGTCTGGGGACACGCGGGCATCGGACATCACGGGCTCCTGGCGCTCCGAGTTTACGAGCGGCGACTGCGAGGTCAGCCGGCTCGAGGGACCGACCGTCGTGTTCCGGACCAGCTCCGGAGACGTCCGCGCGCGGTCGATCGTGGCGGACCGCGTGTCGGTCGACACGAGCTCCGGCGACTACAGCTTCCGCGACGCGGACATCCGGGAGATCGAGACGGACGCGTCTTCCGGAGACCTGTCGATCGAGTCGCGCGGGAACCGCTTGGAACGCGTGCGCGCCGAGTCGTCGAGCGGTGACGTTCGCCTCTCGCTGCCGGTCGACGCGTCGTTCCGCGCCGAGGCCGACCAGTCGAGCGGGGACATGCGGGTTGGATTCGCCGACGGCCAGCGCGGCTACCGGCGGGACGAGCTCGTTTCGTTCCGCCGCGGGACGGGAGGCGCGGACATCCGCGTCTCCACGTCGAGCGGCGACTTCACGATCGACCCCCGGTAGCCGACAAGCCGGTTATTCCGGCTTGTCCTTGTCCTTGCCCTTCCCCCTGCCTTTGCCCGGGCTTTCTTTCTGGTTACCGTGTCCCTTCCCCGGCTTCTCGAGGTTGCCCGGGTTGGGCTGCGCCTGCGGCGGGGGCTGCTGGCGCTGCACCTGCGGCGGTGGGGCCTGCGGAGGCGCCTGCTGCGTTTGCTGACCCTCGGCCCGACCGCGTCCCCGGCCCCGATACTCGTTCGGATTCGACTGCGGCTGCGGCTGCACCGGCGCGACGACCGGCTGACGTTCTAGCCGCGGGGCGGGCTGGGCCTGCGCCTCGTGCCGGCCGCGGCCCGGATTCCGATTCCGATCCTCGTAGACGGGCGCGCCGGGGTTCGGCTGCGCCTGCGCGGGTGGCTGCCGCCGGATCTCGGTCCCCTGGTTTCCCGCGTTCCCGCGGGAGCTCCGGCCGCGGCCGGGGCGGGAGCCGATCGCCTGCCGGACCTCGGGCGCCGGAGCGATGACCGACACCTGGCCCGTGCTGCGGGCGGTTCCGCCCGTCCATCCCGTGATGGGTCGGGGCGTGGTCCGCGACGCGTCGATGTTCCGCCTCTCGATCCGGGTCCGGCTCTGGATCCGATTGATCGGGAGCGCGTCATTCCGGACGATGCCGCCGGTCACCCCAAACTGCGTGACGGGAGTCGTCTGCCGGAAAATGGTCGGGCTCTGATCCGGTGCGATCCGCACCGTGTTCACCCGAGTGCCGACGAAGCGGTCGGTCGGCACGAAGACGTACTGAGTCGCGGCGAGAACGACGGGCCGGCCGGAGTAGCCGCCGTATCCGAAGCGGACGCTCGGAGGCAGCGGCGCCCAGCCGATGTACCGGTCGTTGAAGGTCCACGTGACCCAGGCCGGCGCCCAGACGGTCCCGGGCACCCAGACCCAGCCGTAACGGCGCGTGTACTCCCAGGTGCCGTAGTGGTACGGCAGGTCGCCCCAGGGGTCGTAGGAAACCCACGTCCAGCCGTAGTCGGTATAGCTCCACTCGCCGTATTCGTAGGGCTGCCAGTAGCGCGGGACCCGGTCGGGAACCCAGCACTCGCCGTAGCGGCACTGGACCCAGTAACCGTACGGTGAAAGCTCGTCGTAGACGTTGTCGTAGAAGCCGCCGAGATTGCCGCCGAGGTTGATGTTGATCCGGACCTGGGCGTTCGCGGCGGGAGCGGCAAATCCCAAAGCGAGCACCCCCAGAAAAATCGCAGTGATCGACAGTTTCTTCATCTTCGTTTCCCCTCGACCCGGTAGAGCCCGCAAGACTCGGGCCAGTGAACCGTCGCCGGACCGAACGGGCTAAACCGCTCTCCGGCAAGTCGATCCGCGCGCTGGAGGCCTCCTCGGCGAGACCCGCGGGACGAGCTCGATCCGGGAATCTGTCCTCGGACGAGGGCAGCTGCCGGAGCCCGACGTCCGGCCGACCCGGCTAGATCCCGAACTGCCGGAAGTGGTGGTCGAGGTGACGGTACCCGAGCACGCCCCACGCGCGATGGGACATCCGGCCGAACGCGGGATGGACGGCCCACCGGAATCCGCGCGGCTGGGTGCCCGCTTCTTCCATCAGCTCCTGCAGGCGGGCGACCTCCGCCGGCCAGTCCGCCGGAGTTCTCTCGAGGAGCTCCGGCGCCGTCGGGACTCCCTTCGGCCACGGCAACCAGTAGACGAGGAGCTGCTTCAACGGCGCGCGCCGGATCGGGAGGTTCTTCGGCTTCGTCGGCAGCCGGCCGAGCGCCATCTGGATCGCGTCGGCGCAGTGCACGACCATCTTCGGCGCGTCGAACTTTCCCCACACCGGCCTCGTGTCCGGCGTCAGCCGACCGAGGCGCTCACGGAGCTCGCGGCGCGGCCCCTCGCGATAGAGCGACTTCATGGAGAGAAGTCTATTCCGGAGAGACCGCGTTTTCGTCGGCGAACGAGCCTTTCGCTTCCTGGTACGCGCGTTCGACCGCGGACGGCACGAAAAACGAGCGGAACGCGGACGCCCGGGCAGGATCCTCGCCGGCGAACGGCTGGACGAAGTCTTCGAGCGTCACTCGCCCGCGGACCTCCTTCAACGTCGCGCCGTTCCGGACCTCTTCGCCGACGCGGGTCCGGAGGGCTTCGAGGAGCCCGACCACCTTCTTCGCGTACTCCCAGTCGTGGAAGACGGGTCCGTGTCCCGGCACGACCGTCGTGGCGCCGATCTGCATCAGCCGGCGAAGCGTCTCGATCCACTCGCCGGGGTAGCAGCCGTGGCCGTACGGCGTCGGGTAGACGAGCAGGTCTCCGGTGACGACGACCTTCGCGTCCGGAACGAAAACGACGGTGTCGCCGGCGGTGTTGCCTCTCCCCAGGAAGAGGACGCGGACCTCGCGCCCGCCCAGGTCCACGACCAGGCTGTTTTCGAACGCGACGTCCGGCACGACGGGCCGCGCGAGGGCGGCCTGCGCGACGTAGAGGTCGAGGTCCCGGATTTGCTCCTCGAGGGATCTCCGGTCCGAATCGGTGTACGGAGTTCCGTCGCGCCGCTTCCCTCCCTGCAGGCGGTCGCGCATGTCCTGCACGATCCGCGGCACCTTTTCGGCGATCTCGCGCAGCCCCTTCGGCCCCTGCTCCGCGATCCTGGCGCGCGTGAATCCGGTCGAGACGATCGCGACGTCCGGGAACGCGGCGCGAAACTCCCCGTCCCCCAGGACGTGGTCCGCGTGCCAGTGCGTGTGGACCAGGTACTTCACCGGCTGCTTCGTCACACGGCGGATGTCCGCGATCATCCGGGTTGCGAGCGTCGGGAAGCGGCCGGAGTCGACGACGAGGACACCGTTACCGCCCACGACCGCGACGACGTTGCCGCTGACGACCCCGGTCTTCGACTCCGGCGAGACGAACGCGATGATTCCGTCGGCGACCTTCACGGTCTCGTACGTCTTCGCCGCGGGGAAGTCGGCGGCGAAAGCGACCGACGCCGCCAGGACGAGACCCGGGAAGATCGTGGCCGAGCGCGGGCGCATTGCTCTCTCAACGAAACTTCGCGAACAGAGTTTTCGCCTTCGAGTAAGCTCCGCCTCACTCGAGAGGAGACAAATGAGCCGACTGCGGCGATTCGTCCCGCGCCTCCTGCTGTTCATCCCGGCTTTCCTGTTTTCCCCCGTCCTTTCCGGCCAGACGATCGATCCGTCCCTATACTCGGACCTCCGCTGGCGCAGCATCGGGCCGTTCCGCTCCGGATGGGTCACGTGCATCGAGGGGATTCCGGACCAGCCGGACACGTTCTACTTCGGAGCCGTCGGCGGCGGGGTCTGGAAGACGGACGACGCCGGGCGCTCGTGGAATCCCCTCTTCGATCACGAGTCGGCCGCCGCGATCGGCGCGCTGGCAATCGCGCCCTCCGATCCGAAAGTCATCTACGTGGGCACGGGCCATCCCGAGCCCCGATACGACGTCATCTCCGGCGACGGCGTCTTCCGCTCCGGCGACGGCGGCCGAACGTGGACGAAGCGCGGCCTCGAGAACACGCGCTACGTCGGACGGATCCTCGTCGATCCGCGCGACCCCAACGTCGTGATCGTCGCGGCGCTCGGCCACATCTTCGGACCCAACCGCGAGCGCGGCATTTTCCGGAGCACCGACGGAGGCGCGACCTGGACGCAGTCCCTTTTCGTGGACGAGAACACGGGCGCCGTGGATCTCGCGGCCGATCCGGCAAAACCGGACGTCATTTACGCGGCGGCCTGGCAGATCCGGAACTATCCGTGGCTGTCGTACTTCAAGCCGAACGTGGGCCCGGGGAGCGCGGTCTACAAGTCGACCGACGGAGGCCGGAGCTGGAAGCGCCTGTCCGGGGGCGGCTGGCCCGCGAGCGTCGTCGGACGGATCGGTCTCGCCGTCTCGCCCGGAGGCCGCGTCTGGGCGCTGGTCGACGCGCAGGCCGCGCTCGCCTCGTTCGATCCGGCGCGGACGACGCCGTCTGCCGCGGGGCTCTACCGCTCCGAGGACGGCGGCGCCACCTGGACGCAGGTCAACGCGACGCCGGGACTCTCGACCTATTACTTCGGACGCATCACGCCCGACCCCGGGAACCCGGACGTCCTCTACGTGATGGGTCAGTCGATCAAGCGCACGCAGGACGGCGGCAAGACGTTCACGATTATCAAGGGGGCGCCGGGCGGCGACGACTACCACCACTTCTGGGTGAACCCGAAGCACCCGGACCACATGGCGACCGGCGCGGACCAGGGCGCGATCGTCACCGTCAACGGCGGGAAGTCGTGGAGCGACTGGTACAACCAGCCGACCGGCCAGTTCTACCACGTCGAAACGGACGACCGCTTTCCGTACTGGGTCTACAGCGGACAGCAGGACATGGGGACGATCGCCACCTCCAGCCGCGGCGACGCGGGAGGTTTGACGTTCCGCGAGTGGCACCCCGTGGGCGCCGACGAGCGGGGCTGGGACGTGCCGGATCCGTCGGATCCCGACATCGTCTACGGCACGGGGCTCGGCGGGAACGTCATCCGGTTCGACGGCCGCACGGGCCAGGGCACGAACATTTCGCCGGTCGTCGAGGGGACCTACGCGCGCCGGCCGACGGAGGTGAAGCACCGCTACACGTGGATCACGCCGATCGCCGTGTCGAAGAGAAAGCCGTATGCGATCTATCACGCATCGCAGGTCCTCTTCCGGTCGGTCGATCGCGGACAGTCCTGGACGGTGATCAGTCCCGACCTGACGGGCGCGGTCGCCGGGACGGCCGGCTGCGACGGCGAGATCACGCTCGCGAACGCCCGGCCGTGCGGGTTCGGTGTGATCTACACGATCGCGCTCTCGCCCCGCGACGAGAACGAGATCTGGGTCGGGACCGACAGCGGTCTGATCCAGCGAACGACCGATGGCGGAAAGACGTGGC
>JBKPMI010000344.1:0-3511 GCA_046732075.1 Acidobacteriota bacterium
ACACAGCGGGGCGACGAGAGTCGTTTGAGTCGGCGCCGTCACGACCAGCTCGGTTCCGGCTGCCGACGCGGAGGTGACCGAGGCCTCCGCGTCTCCGAACGTCACACGCGCGTTCGAGATACTGATCGGAAGGTTCGTACCCGAGATCGTCACGGTCGTGCCGGGGGCGCCGGTATTGGGCGTGAGAAGGGTGATCGTGGGCTGAATCCCGAGATACCGGAAGGTCAGACCGCTCAAGGTGTCGCCGGTGTTGATGTTGGTGACGGAGACAGCTCCGCTGACATCGCCGCAGCCCGTCGGACGTCCGGGCAACACGACCAGCTCGCTCTCCGAAACCGAGACGATCGTCGCGGGTCGTCCGGCCAGGGTCACGACGACGGGCGCTTGAAAGCCGTGCCCGAAGATGGTCACCGGGCTGAAAGGCTGGTCGAGACGCATCTCGCTGGGAACGATCGAGATCAACTGAAGCGGCTGAACGTACCGGAAGCCGCCGGCGAGCGTCGCATCCAGGCCGGAGGTCACGTCGTGGACGCGGACGTCGACCTGCTGATTGAGGTTGTCGCGGCCGGATCCGAAAGCCGGCGGTGTCAGGACGACGATCTGATTGAACGAGACCGAGACGATCGTGGCCTCGACCTCTCCGAAGAAGACCTGGACCGGCGCGCGGAAGCCGGCTCCGACGATCGTGACCCGCGTTTCACCCTCGTTGACGCCCGAGGCCGGCAGGACCGCGGTGATGCTCGGCGTGGTCGAAATCGTCGTTCCGAACGCGAAACAGTTCGGCAGGGAGAGCACGGTCGGGGTCGCCGTGTTGTTGTTCAGGGTCACGCGGATCTCGGCCGGCGTGGTCGGCGCCGTGGCCTCCGGGAAGCCCGGGGTCAGGAGTGAGATCGAGTCCGTGGTCACCGACGTTACCGTGGCCTCCCGGGAAACGCCGTTGACGGTGAAGCTGACCCGGGTCGTCGCGGCCTCGCTGCCGGTGCAACCCGTGTTCGGACAGAAACGGCCGCCGTGGAGAGTGAGAGCCGTTCCTCCCGTCGAGGGACCGAAGCTCGGATCACAGAACGAGACGAACGGTCCGGCGCCGGAGGACGCCGGCTGGAAAACGATCGTGATCGTGGCCGCGCCGGTCTGGCCGCCGGAGCTGGCGGTGGCGCGAACCACTGCCGTGCCCGGGAACTCGGAACAGAGGGCGGTCACCGCGGCGCCGCTCTGCGTCGTGACGGAGATGAGCGGCAGTCCGTTCTGGGCGAACACTCCGAAGTCCGTCGAGAACGAGACGCCCGTTCCGTCCGGAACGTTGTTGCCGTTCAGCGTCACGATCGCCTGGATGAGCGTGCACGTGCCGGCCGTCGGGTTGGGATCGCTCGTAAAGAGCCGGATCTGGAGCGCGCTCGGGCCGTTCGGGTTCGGGCCGGGTCCCGGCTTGGGGGGCGTCGGCGCGTCCGAAGAGCAACCGAAAGCACCCGCGACGAGCGCGAGAACGGTCAGGATGATGGCGATCCGGCGCATGAAGGCCTCCGTTATGTCCTGTTCCCCAACCCTAGAAACATCCGGCGCAGGAGAACACGAGGGTTCCCGAGGCGGTTTCGCTCTGGACCCGGTGCCCCGACACCGTCTTTCCGAAGAAGGTGAGGTCATAGGCCATCTGGATCTCGGTTCGCCCCGTCTCGCGGTCGACTCCGCCGTTGAACGGAAGGAGCTGATCGAAGGGGGATTGCTGGAGCGAAGACGCCGGGAGGATCGGGAAGTTGTTGAGACTCGAGGTGCCGCCCGATGGGACGACGACTCCGACCCCGAACGTCTGGACGGGAGGCACCCGGGTTCCCCCGTCGGTCCGGCGAAACCGCACCGTATAGCTGTTGAGCTGGGTGTCCGCAAACCCCTGCGGGTCGGTCTGCGTCGGATTCTTGAGAGTGCTTTGGAGCGTTATCAAAGCAATCTGAACGGGCGCCGCGGTGCCGACGTCGACGAAGCCCGGTTGCTGGTCGATGGAAACCGTGATGAATACGGGCGCCTCGGTCTCACCCTCGTCGTTCGTACATCCCGGGGCGAGCGCGATCAGAACGAGCGCCGCCGCGATCAATGCTCTTTTCTTCATGAGAGTCCGTCCTTTTCCCTCATCGGAGGATTCGCGGGGTCAGAAAGATGAGCAGCTCGTCGTGTTTTTCGGTCCGGGTCTTGTTCCGGAAGAGGTTTCCCAGGATGGGAATCTTCCAGAGCCCCGGGATCATGTTGTTCTGGTCCTGGTCGTTCAGCTGGAAGATGCCGCCGATCACGGTCGTGCCACCGTCCCGCACCAGCACCTGCCCGCGGTACTCCCGGATCGTCAGCGGAACGTTGTTTCCGAGCGTCAGGTTCAGGGCGACGGCCGGCTCGCGCTTCTGGACGTTGACCGTCAGGAGAATCGTTCCCTCGGCCGTCACTTGCGGCGTGACCTCCAGTCGGAGCGTCGCATCGACGTAGATGACGGTCGTCGTGTTGTTGACGGTGGTCTGCACCGGGATCTGAACGCCCGACTGGATGAGGGCGGCCGTGTTCGTCAGAGCCGCGAGCTTCGGCGACGAGACGATCTTCAGCAGGCCCTGGTTCTCCGACGCAGTCAGCGACATGTCCAGGTTGAACGTGTCGAGGATGTTGCCGAGCCGCACCTGCGCGACCACGGGCCCCTGCTCCAGGCCGACGCGGAAGCCGCCGTCGATGTTGTTCGGGAACGTCAGGTTCGTCGTGTTCCCGTGGGCGACGTCCGCGACTCCGTTGAACCCCCAGTTGATCCCGAGGCTCCGTCCGAGGGATTTCGTGGTCTCCACGATCCGGGCCTCGATCATGACCTGCGGGGTCGCGGTATCCAGGTTGTCGATCAGCTGGAGGACTGCCGGCAGGAACGTCGGGATCTCGCGGATGATGAGCGTATTGGTCCGCTGATCGATGACGATGTCGCCGCGGCGGGACATGATGCTCTTCAGGGTCGGCGTGATTTCCAGAGCGCGCGCGTACGACAGCTTCTTGATGACGGTCCGGGTGGGCTCGGAGGCCTGGCGCGCCTCGGCGAGATGCGCCCGATCGATCTCCTCGGCCTGGAGTTTGGAGGTCGTCGCGATGCGCATGATGTTGTTCTCGAGCACGTAGCCGAGGCCGTTCTGCTTGAGGATCAAGTCGAGCGCCTGGTCCCAGGGAACGTTCTCGAGCTGCACCGTGACGGTGCCGCGTACGTCCGGATCGATGACGATGTTCAGGCCCGTGAACTGCGAGATCGTCCGGAAGACGTCCTTGATGTCGGCGTCCTTCAAGTCGAGCGAGATCGGCTCGCCCGTGAACTGGGTGGCGCCCTCGGCGATCGTTCGCGACTGGAACGCGGTCAGCTCGCTCGCCTTCTGCGTCTGCTCCTGCTGTGCGAGCACCGCGGCCGCCGCTTCGAAGAGCGCGTCCTCCCGGGCCGCCGGCTTCTTCGCTTCGGGCGGGCGCGACCGCCGGGCGTCCCGGACGCCCGGGGGCAGGACCGCCGGGGGCG
>JBKPMI010000345.1:0-28295 GCA_046732075.1 Acidobacteriota bacterium
GTCTGGAGCTCGGTCCGGACCTCCTGGAGACCGTCCCGGAACCCGGCCTGGAGGTCGGTCCGGACCTCCTGGAGACCGTCCCGGAACCCGGCCTGGAGGTCGGTCCGGACCTCCTGGAGACCGTCCCGGAGCTCACGCGAAAGCCGCTCGAAGGCTTGCGCCGTTTCGCTGTCCATCGCCTCGATTGCCCGAGCCTAGCACCCGGGCAAATCAGGATTGTCGCGAAGCCTTTCTTCCGCGTTTCTTCTTTTTCGCGCCCCGATCCGCGAGCCGCCAGAACTGCTCCTCGTTCAAGATCTTGATGCGGTGACCCTTCTCGCGCAGCCGCTTGATCTCCAGGAGCTTTCGTCCTCCCTCGCGTCCCGCGGCCTGCAGCGGGTTGGGCCGGCCGCGGACGAGGACCGTCGTCTTCGCCGACGGGCTTCCGTGCACGGTCGCTCCCGCGCGCTTCGCGGCGCGCGCGGCTTCGGCGCGGCGCCGCATGAGGATTCCAGTGAACGCGACGTGCGCGCCCTCGAGCGTCCGCAGCAGCCCGGCCTTGAGGCGAGCGGGCGGATGGCCCAACGCGTCGATCAGCTCCTGCGCGCTCTCGTAGCGCTTTCGCCGCTCGCCGATGCATCGGTAGACGATCTCCTTCAGGTGGTCGCTGCAACGCAGCCCGCGGATCTCGCCCGTGCGGATCCGCGCCCGCGCGTCGCCCTTCACGAGCATTCCGAGGAGCTGGCCCACCTGGTAGACGTCGTCCCGCGCCTGCCACTTGGGCGCGGAGCCCGCGAGGATCTCGTTCGGTGCGGTGAGCGGGTTCATCGTTCCCGCCTGGATCCCGCGACGATCGCTCTGATGGCGCGTGATTCCGAAATCTCCGAGCTTCAAACACCGGCGGTCGCAGACGAAGACGTTCATCGGGGTCAGGTCGCGGTGGAGCATCTGTCCCCGGTGGAGTTTCCCGAGAACCTGGAGGATTCCGGCGATCTCGCGCCGGGCGGTCGACTCCGGCCACGGCTTGCCGGTCGCTTCCAGGTACGCCTGCAGGTCCCCCTGCCGCGCGTACTCGAGGGCGAGACAGTAGAGCACCCGTCCGCCCGGCTCCATCAGCGGGAACGCGTCGTAGACCGCAATCGCGCGCGGATGACCGTCGAGCAGCTGGCCGAAGTAGGCCTCGCGCAGCCAGCCATCAATGCGCGCGCTCGCCTTGATGCAGACGACGGACGGCACCGTGCGCGAGCGTCCGACGCGGCCGGCCAGGTAGACCTGGCCGAAGCCGCCCTCGCCGAGGAGCCGATCGACGCGATAGCGCACCCGGGTCTCGGGACTCGCGATGACCTGCTGCGGCGAGAGCAGGTATCCGGTCTGCGCGAGGTGCGCTCGCGTCGACATCGGGAGCGTCGTCGCCGCGGTCGTGTGCTTCCCGGAACCCGGTGGCATCGTCGCCAACTTCCTTTCTATCCTCTCCCGGAAGGCGCCATGAGTTGGTTGATGTCGGCATAGAGCATCGCCCCCTCCGCCAGCGGATCGGACGCGCCGGTCCGCAGGAATTCGGCGGCCAGAGACGCGATTCTCCCGAAGGCCGCGCTCGCTAGCCACGATCCCGCGGAAAGGCGCCGCACTCCGAGCGCCTCGAGCTCGGATGCCGCCGGAAGGTCCGGCCGCGCGAGCACGTTCAGCGGCAGCTCCACGGCCGACGCGATCGCGTGGATGGCGGCGGCGCTGATCACTGCGGGAACGAAGATCCCGTCCGCGCCGGCTTCGCGGTAGCGCTTCGCCCGCGCGACCGTCTCTTCGAGGCGGCGCTCCGGGGGGACGAGATTCTTCAGATAGACGTCGGTCCGGGCATTCACGAAGAGATCCGCGCCGAGGCGCGAGGCGGCCGCGCGGACCTGCTCGATCTTCGCGCAGAGGAGGTCCGGGCTGCCGGCGCCGTCCTCGAGGTTGATTCCGACGCCGCCCGCGTCGATGACGGTGGAGACCGTCGCGGCAGCGCCGGCCGGCTCCTCGGAATATCCCCCCTCGATGTCGACGCTGACAGGCACGTCCACGCGCCGGACGATCTCCGCCACGGCGGCGGCGAGAATCGGCACGGGCAGGAAGTGGCCGTCCGCGTAGCCGTGGGACCAGGCCACGGCCGCGCTGCTCGTCGCGACCGCTTTCGCCCCCAGGCTCTCGACGAGCCGGGCGCTGCCGGCGTCCCAGGCGTTGGGGAGGATCAGGAGTCCTTTCTCGTGCAGGCGGCGGAACGTTCCGGCGGCGGTCGGGTTCGGATGAGTCATCGCGGAATCCTTTCGGAGGGCTGGAAATCTATCCGAATGGATCTTTCGGATATGCAACCAAATGGTTGCATATCCAGGGAAGGGCTCGGTAATATGCAACCGGGAGGTTGCATATGAGCACGGATCGGATCGAGAAGAAGATCTTGCTGCGCGCTCCGAGGTCGCGCGTCTGGCGGGCGATCGCCTCGCCCGAGGAGTTCGGCACGTGGTTCGGGGCGAAGCTCGAGGGCGCGTTCGAGCCGGGCGCGCGGGTGCTCGGCCGGATCACGATCAAGGGATACGAAAACGTACCGATGGAGATCGTGATCGACCGGGTGGAGCCGGAGGGGCTGTTCTCGTACCGCTGGCACCCCTACGCCGTCGATCCGAAGCTCGACTACTCGGGCGAGCCGATGACCCTCGTCGAGTTCCATCTCGCCGAGGTCCCCGGCGGGACGGAGCTCACGGTCATCGAGTCCGGCTTCGACGGCGTCCCCGCAGCTCGCCGCGCCGAAGCGATCAAGATGAACACGGGCGGCTGGGAGGCCCAGCTCCGCAACATCGAGCGCCATGTCGCCGCGTAGCGGGGGGTCGCTCGCGCGCACCGCGCCGGTCTTCGCGGCTCTCGGGGAGGACACGCGCCTCGCGATCGTGGCCCGGCTGTGCTCCGGAGGCCCGCAGTCGATTGCGCACCTGACGGAGGGCTCCGACGTGACGCGCCAGGCAGTCACGAAACACCTGAACGTGCTCGCGGATGCGGGAATCGTCCGCGGCGTGCGCCGGGGACGGGAGCGCATCTGGGAGATCGAGCCGAAGCGGTTGGACGACGCCTCGCGCTGGCTGGAGCAGCTGTCGAAGCGCTGGGACGACGCACTCGGTCGCCTGAAGAGATACGTCGAGGGGGACGCGTAGCGCCGACACAAATGTAGGATTGGAGCGGTGTCGAACGACCCGCACATCCTCCGGCGCCGTGCGCAGTCGTGGCTCGCTGGGGCGCCGGCGATCCTCCTTTTTCTCTCGGGCGCGGCGGCGATCGCGCAGCAGCCCCCGGCGGCGCCCCCGACGGCGGCGCCGGCCGTCCCGCCGACTCTGGAACCGGCGCCCCGGGTCACTCCGGCCGCGCCGGCAGCCTCCTCGCCGCTTTCGATGGAGGAGGCCGTCCGCCTGGCCCTCCAGCAGGCCTCGACCTATCAGCAGGCGAGCCTGAACGAGCGAATCGCGGCCGAGGACGTTCGCCAGGCGCGCGCGGCCTTCCTGCCGAAGCTGGCCGCCACGCTCTCCTTCATCCACACGTCTCCGGCGAGCGGCGTCTCGCCGCGCACGGCGAGCTACATTGCTGCGAACGCGGTCGACGAGTACCTGGGGCTGGTGGGGGTGACGGGAGAGCTCGACCTCTCCGGGCGCCTGCGGGCCACTCTCGATCGCAACCTCGCGCTGCTCGAAGCGGCGAAATCCGGAACCGAGGTGGCGCGCCGCGCGCTGGTGCAGGCGACGAGCGACGCGTACTACGGGCTGGCTCTCGCCGCGGCCCGGCGGCGCGGGGCGGAAGAAAACCTCGCCTCCGCCGAGGAGTTCGAGCGCGTCTCCGCTCTCTCGGCGAAGGCCGGCGAAGTTGCGCCCGTCGACCTCGACCGCGCGCGGCTGCAGACGATCACGCGGCGCGACGAGCTCGAGCAGGCTCGGGCCGGCGAGATCGGTGCGTCGAGCGCCCTGCGCATCCTCGTGGGTTACGGCTTCCAACAGCCCATCGCCACGGCGGACCTTCTCGGGTCCGTGCCCCGTCCCGAGGAGATCGAGCGCCTGACCGCGGACATGATCTCCCGCCGCCCGGAGTTCGCCCAGCTGCAGGCGGAGCGCCGCGCCGCGGAACTGGGAGTCCGGCTGGCCCGCGCGGAGCGCCGCCCGGGTGTGACGTATGCAGTCGACGGAGGCGTGGACACTGACTCGCTCCGCCCGACACCCCTCCGCGAGCACAAGGGGTTCTCGGCGACCGTCGGTGTCACGGTGCCGATCTTCGACTGGGGCGCCAGCCGCAGCCGCGAGGTCCAGGCCCGCGACCGCGCTGCGATCGCCGAGTTCTCGCGCCTGACAGCGCTGCGCGCCCTCGAGCAACAGTTCTTCGACTCGAGGGCGCAGGCACTCGCCGCCGCGACCCGCATCCGACTCGCGAGCGACGGCGTCGCCGCCGCAGAGCGGAACCGGGACGTGTCGATCGCGAGGTATCGCGCTGGCGAGGCGCCCATCCTCGAGGTGACCGACGCGCAGGCGAGTCTCGTCGCACAGCGCACGGCTTACTACCAGGCGCTCTTCGACTACCAGTCCGCCCGGGTCCGACTCTCCCAGGCCACCGGCCAGTGAAGCCGCGCACGATCCTGGTCGTCGCGGCGGCCGTGGTGGCGGCGGTCGTGCTGGCGCTCTACCTCCGGAAGCGGGCGGGGCAGGCGTCGGCGGAAGAGGAAGAGGCAGCCGTCGTCGTGGGAGTCCGCGTCGCGAAGGCCGAGCGCAAGCCGATCGCCGCGGAGTCTTCCACGCTCGGCACCATCTTTCCCCGCGAGCAGGCGACGGTCAGCCCGAAGATCGGGGGACAGATCGTGCACATGCGGCTGCTCAAGAACGAGGCGGTCGGGAAGGGCGAGGTGATCGCGCAGCTCGAAGCGCCCGACCGGGACATCCGGGATGCGCGCTCGAATCTCGAAGGAGCCCGCGCCCTCTACGAGCGCCGCCGCGCCCTGTACGCGCAGGGAGGAATCGCGCTTCGCGAAGTCGAAGCGGCCCGGCTCGCCCTGACCACCGCCGAGAACACGGTGCGGCTGTCCGAGGACCGCACCGGGTCGGGAGACGCGGCGGTCGCCGGCGGGAGTCCCCGCGGCGGCGAGCTGACCCTCGCGAGCGTTCGCGCGCCGATCTCCGGAGTCGTCACCGACCAGTTTCAGTTCGAGGGGGAGTTCGCGGCGGCCGGCGCAAAGCTCGTGACGATCGCGGACTTGTCGGAGGTCATCGTGAAGGCGCAGGTAGCCGACAACGTCGTGGCCCAGCTCCACGTCGGCGACGCCGCCACGATCCTGCTGCCGGACCACCCGGGCGTGCGCCTCTCCGGCCGGATCTCGCTCATCAGCCGCTCGAGCGATCCGGTCAACCGCACTGTCGAAATCTGGGTCAACCTGGCGAACGCCTCGGGGTTGCTTCGCGCGGGGGGCGCCGCGGAAGTCGTCGTGGCGACGAAGCAGACGAGCGACGCCGTGGTGGTGCCCGCGTCCGCCGTCACCCTCGATTCGCCCGACAAGAACACCGGCACGGTGATGGTCGTGGACGCGGGCAACGTCGCGCACCAGAGGCGGGTCACGATCGGAATCCGCGCGCCGCAGATCGTCCAGGTGACTTCGGGCCTCCAGGGGGGCGAGACGGTCGTCACCGAAGGCAACTACGCGCTGCCCGACGGCAGCAAGGTCGAGATCAATACGGCCAGCCCCGAGTGAGTCTCGCCAGCTTCGTTTCCACGCAGTCCCGAGCGATCGTCGTCTTCGTCCTGCTTCTCTGCGCGGCCGGGGTCTACGCCGCACTGCACCTGCCGACCGCGATCTTCCCGGAGACGAACTTCCCGCGGATCGTCATCGTCGTCGACAACGGGGTCGTGCCCGCGCCGCAGATGCTCGTCTCCGTGACGCGTCCGATCGAGGAGGCGATGAACGGCATCCCGGGCATCACCCGCATCAAGTCCACGACGGCGCGGGGGAGCGCCGACATCAGCCTGTTCTTCGACTGGCATACGGACGTGCTCTTCACGCTGCAGCTCGTGCAGGCGCGTCTCTCGCAGCTCGCGTCGAACCTGCCGCCGACCGCTTCCATCCGGAACGTCGACCGCCTGACGTTCGCGGTCTTTCCGGTCACGGGTTACAGCCTGACGTCCGACGAGCGCGACCTCGCTTTCCTGCGGGACCTGGCGGTGAACACGCTTCGGCCAAGGCTCGCGCGGCTGCCCGGCGTCGCGAACGTGGCGGTGGCCGGAGGCCGGGTGCGCGAGTACCACGTCCGGATCGACCCCGCGCGGTTGAACGCGCGCGGAGTCAGCGTCCAGCAGGTCACGGACGCCGTCCGCAACTCGAACGTCGTCGCGTCGCCCGGGCAGATCGAGGAGAACCATCGGCTGGAGCTGGTGCTCGTGAGCGGGCAGGCGACGCTGCCCGAACAGCTGAACTCCATCGTGGTTGCGACGGTCAACACCGCGCCGATCAAGCTGTCGGAGGTGGCGACCGTCACGGCGGGGTTCGAGCCCGCGTACACGATCGTCACCGCGGACGGGAAGCCCGCGGTGCTGCTGGACGTCCTGCGCCAGCCCAATGCCAACACGGTCACCGTCACCAACGAGGTCAAGGCGGAGCTGGCCGACGCCGCGAAGCAGCTGCCGCGGGATGTGAAGGTCACGCCGTTTTACGACCAGTCGCTCCTGGTCAAGGCATCGATGTCGTCGGTCCGCGACGCCATCCTGATCGGTCTCGTGCTCTCGGTCGTGATCCTCTGGGCCTTCCTGCGGAACTGGGGCACGACCTTCGTGGCCATCCTCGTCATCCCGGTCACGGTGCTGGTGACTTTCCTCGCGATGTACGTCGTCGGACTGTCCTTCGACCTGATGACTTTGGGTGGGGTGGCCGCGGCGATCGGCCTCGTGATCGACGACGCGATCGTCGTGGTCGAGAACATCTACACGCACCTCGCCCGCGGGCAGTCACGGCGCGAGGCGGTCCAGCGCGCCGTCAGCGAGATCACGATTCCGATCATCGGGTCGACGATCACTCCGGTCGTGGTGTTCCTGCCCCTCGCGCTGATGACCGGGGTCACCGGTGTGTTCTTTCGTTCGCTCGCCCTGACGATGGCGGTCGCTCTCCTGACGTCGCTCGTCCTCGCGCTGACCTTCACGCCCGTACTCTCGGAGCGATTCGTCCAGGTGCGTCCCCGCGCGCCGAGGCCGTCGGGGACGGGGGACCGACGGGAGCCGCGGCCCGGCCGTCGCGGCCTCTCGCGCCGCGAGGCCGAGATGCGCGGCGGCGACGAGGAAGAGGAGCTGGAGACCGGGCGCTTTCTGGGCGGGATCCTCCGCCGCTACGAAGCCGTGCTCGAGCTGGCCCTGAAGAGGACGTCGCTCGTCTTCCTCCTCGCGCTCGCCGTGCTGGCCGGGTCGTACCTTCTCTACCGCAATCTCGGCTCCGAATTTCTCCCGGCGTTCGACGAGGGAGCGTTCGTCCTCGACTACGTCGCGCCGCCCGGCACCTCTCTCGCCGAAACGAACCGCATGCTCATGCACGTCGAGCGCATGCTCAAGGCGACGCCGGAGGTCGAGAGCTACTCGCGCCGCACGGGGCTCCAACTGGGGCTCGCGATCACGGAGCCCAATACGGGGGACTTCCTCGTGAAGCTCCGGGCGAAGCGCGCGCGGTCGACGGAGGCCGTGACGGACGACCTTCGCGGCCGGATCGAATCGAGCGAACCCGCGCTGCGCATCGAGTTCGTCGGGATCCTCTCCGACCTGATCGGAGACCTCACGAGCTCGCCCGCTCCAGTCGAGATCCGGCTTTTCAGCGAGGATGCCGCGGCCCTCCACGCGACGGCCGCCCGGGTCGAACGGTCCATCCAGAAGGTTTCGGGTGTCGTCGATACCTTCAACGGCGTGGTCGTCAGCGGGCCGGCGATCACGTTCCAGGTCGACCCGGAGCGCGCCGCCCGCCTCGGCGTGTCGGCGACGGACGTGGCGAACGCGGTTACGACCGCCATGACGGGGGACGCGGCCTCCTCGATCCTGCAGCAGGGAAGGCTGATCACGGTTCGCGTGGTCTTTCCGCCGTCGGAGTCGCTTTCGCTCGACATACTCCGGAGCCTGCAAGTCCGGTCGGCGACCACCGGCGGGCAGTTCCGCCTCGACCAGGTCGCGGAAGTCGCGTACGACACGGGACAGACGGAGATCGAACGGGACGGCCTGCGCCAGTCGGTCGCCGTCACCGCGCGGCTCTCCGGCAGCGATCTCGGCACGGCTATCCGGCAGATCCGGACGCGGCTCGCGAAGGACGTGAAGCTTCCGCCCGGGATGACGGTCGAGTACGGCGGGCTCTACGCGGAACAGCAGGCGAGCTTCCGGGAGCTCCTGCAGTCCCTCCTGCTCGCCATCGCGCTCGTGTTCCTGGTGCTCCTGATCGAGTTCCGTTCGTTCGCTCACCCCGTCGCCATCGTGGCGGGCGCGGTGCTCGCGTTGAGCGGCGTGTTCGCGGGACTGTTCGTCACGGGCTCGACGCTGAACGTGGTCTCGATGATGGGAATGATCATGGTCGTGGGCATCGTGGCCAAGAACGGCATCCTGATGCTCGACGCGGTCGAGGATCACCGCGCCCTGGGCGACTCCCTCCACGAGGCGCTGATGCGCTCGGGCCGGCGCCGTTTCCGTCCCGTGCTGATGACGTCTCTGGCCGCGATCCTGGGGATGCTGCCGCTCGCGCTGGCGCTCGGCTCGGGCGCGGAGCTGCTGCAGCCTCTCGCCATCGCGGTCATCGGCGGACTGGCGGTCGCGCTCCTCTTTTCGCTGGTCGTGACGCCCACCGTGTACGCGATGCTCTCGAAGGACCGTCCGGGGAGGGAAAACACCCGCCCCGCCGTCGCGGCGGTAGGCTCTCCACCGTGACGACCTGCTACTGCGACACGCCCACGCCGATCGGACGGCTGCTTCTCGCTCGGGACAACCGCGGCCTGCGGCGGATTTCGTTTCCGGGAGAGCGCCAGTTCTCGGGTGTCGCAGCCGACTGGGAGCGCGCGGAGGAGCCGTTTCGGGACGCGATCGCGCAGCTCGACCTCTACTTCGCAGGGCAGCTGCGGCGGTTCGACCTCGATATCGCGCCGGAGGGGACGCCGTTCCAGCGGGACGTCTGGGCGGCGCTCGTCGAGATCCCCTACGGCCGGACGGTGTCGTACTCCGAGCTGGCCCGCCGCGTCGGCCGGCCGGCCGCGACGCGGGCGGTGGGCGCGGCGAACGGCCGGAATCCGCTCCCCATCGTCGTTCCGTGCCACCGCGTGGTCGGCGCGGACGGATCGCTGACCGGATTCGGCGGCGGTCTCGCGATCAAGAGGCGACTGCTCGACCTCGAGGCCGGACTCATCCGGGATCTCTGGGACGGAAGCCGGATCGAAACCGCGGCCGAATTCCGAACCTAGGAACCCAGCCGCTCCCGCAGAAACGCGACCGTGCGCGGCCACGACTGTTCGGTCGCGCGGAGGTTCGCCCCGTCCCTCTCCGTCTGGGCCCGGAGGAAGCCGTGTCCCGCGCCCTCGTAGATGTGGGACTCGTAGAACTTCGACAGCCGCTTCATTTCTGCCTCTGCCGGCGGAATGGTCGCGTTCACTCGGGCGTCGTCGCCCCCGTAGTGGCCGAGGACCGGCGCACCGATCTTCGCGAGGTCGGCGGTTTCGGGCGAAACCCCGTAGTAAACGACCGCGCCGGCGAGCGGCGGCTGCGCCGCGGCGTACGCGAAGCTCCGCGCGCCGCCCCAGCAGAAACCGATCGTCGCGATCCGACCGTTCCCGGCGGGCAGCTTCATCGCCCAGGCGCGCACGGCGTCGAGGCGGGCCGTTGCGTCGGCCGGGGTGAGTAAGCGCACGAGCTTTACGACGTCGTCGCGGCCCGCCACCGAGTCGGTCCCGCCTCCGTTGGGTCCGAGGCCGGAGATCAGGTCCGGAGCGACGGCGATGAATCCTTCCTGCGCGAGCTGGTCCGCGACTCCCCGAAGCCAGTCCGAAAGGCCGAAGACCTCGTGGATCAGGAGGACCACGCCGGCCCTGTCCTTGCGCTCGGGGTACACGATCCAGGTCCGGATCGGAGCGCCCCCGGAAGGCATCGCGACGTCCACGTACTCGCCGTGGCGGGGGGATTTCTCGAGCCGCGCTTTCGCGGTGTCTTCCGACGGGGGCAACGGCTCGCCCTTCGGGGTTGCCGCCGCCGCTGCAGTCCCGGCCGCCGGAGAGGCGGGAGTCGGAGAAGGCTGCGTCGCGCAGCCGACGGCGAAAACGATGAGCACTCCCAGAGTCGCGGCAGTCTTCACGGTCACCTCCGGGTCCGAGGCGGCGATTCTAGAGCCGCCGGTCGCGTGCCGGACGGCGCAATCTGACGGAGAATCACTCTCGATGACCTCCACCGGGTTCGGTCTCTTCTGTTTCATCGGCTTTCTGTTGCCGGTGCCGTTCCTCGCGTGGCTCGATCGGCCCCGCCGCCGCCGAGGCTGATGTACGCGGGACACTTCGCCGCGGCGCTCGCGATCAAGGCGAGGGAGCCTCGCGCCCCGACGTGGGCCCTCCTGCTCGGCGTCGGATTCCTCGACGTCCTCTTCGGCATCTTCGTGATGCTCGGCATCGAGAAGGTCCGGATGACTCCCGGCGTGGCCCCGGGCTTCTCGCTCGACCGAATCGACTGGTCCCACTCGCTCGTCATGTCGCTCGTGTGGGCGGCGCTGTTCGCGCTTCCTTTCCGGCGGCTGGGAGGCGCTGCGGCGCTGGCCGCCGGCTTCGCCGTGTTCTCGCACTTCCTGATGGACCTTCCCATGCACCCGCCCGACCTCGCGCTCTGGCCGGGATCGTCGATCCACCTCGGCCTGGGCCTCTGGAGACGCCTGCCGATCGGGTGGTGGTGGTTCGAGCTCGGAGTGATCCTCGTTTTGAGCGCTTACTACGTGTCGCGGGCCCGGAAGGAGAAGACGTTCGGCGGCCACGCGCTGTGGGCGTGCGCGGTCATCCTGGCGCTCCACCTCTTCAACTCGCCGTCGTTCTCTCCGGCGAGGTAGAGGACTTCAGGAAGTCGCGGGAACGTCGGTCCTGCGCCGCCGGTTCCAGAGGGTCTGTCGCACCGCCCCCGAGAACGCGAGCACGGCCGCGGCGATCGGAATCCACCCCTCCCGCGCCTCCATCGAGAGGAGAGTGGCGCCGGAGATCCCGCACCAGAGGAGCGGCACGAGGAGCAGTTCCCAGCGCACGCGGCCGCTCGCGAGCAGCAGCACGCCGAGCGTCGCGACCGCCGTAGGATCCGGCGCCACGCCGAAGACCTCGATCTGCGGCCACGTCCGGCCGAAGGCGAGCCCGGCGAGCGGTTGAACGAGGAGCGCGAACGCGAAAATCGCGCGGCCCGGGAGACGATTCTCGAACGCGAGCCGCCTCCCGAAGAGGAGCACGGCCTCGAGACCGAATCCCCAGGCGAAATAGCGGGCGGTCCAGGTGAGCGTGGCATAGCGATGCGCGTGAAACGCGATCGCCACCCAGAGCCAGCTCGCCGCGAGAATCGTGGCGACGAGCCGGCCGGGCTCCCGCCGGACGAGAAACCACAGGACGAATCCGAGCAGCAGCGCGGCGATCTGCGCCGGCCAGATCGTCCGGTTGTAGAGCTCGAAGAGGCGGTGGTAGCTGTGGAGCGAGAACGACTGGATGTCCGAGAGGGTGTACGTCCACCACTCCGACATCAGAGTGATTCGACGTGCGCGACGATCCGGCGTCGCATGGCCTCGTCCGGGAGGCGGCCGTACGACGCGCCTACGTTCTGCCGCACGTGGTCGACGCGGCTCGTCGCCGGGATCGCGCAGTTGACCGCAGGGTGCGACACGATGAACTTCAGGAGGAGCTGGGCCCAGTTCGCGCAGTCGATCTCGGCCGCCCAGGGAGGCAGCGGATAGCGCTCGACCGCCCGGATGAGCGCGCCCTGTCGGAACGGCCGGTTGGTGATTACGGCGATCCTGCGCTCGCGCGCGAGGGGAAGCAGACGGCTCTCGACCTCCCGGTCGAGGACGTTGTAGGTGAACTGGGCGAAGTCGAGCGGCTGGCTGCGTAGAACGCGCTCCATCTCGTCGTGGCGCCGTCCCTCGGACGTCGTCACGCCGACGTAGCGCAGGCGGCCCGCCGCCTTCATCGCGAAGAGCGTCCGCAGATGCTCCTCCCACGACATCAGGTTGTGAACCTCGAGAAGGTCGAAGCGTGCCACGCCCCACTGCGCGCGGGACTCCTCGATCTGGGACGGCCCCCGCGCGCCCGACGAGATCCACACCTTGCTGGCCGCGAAGACCGGCGCGGCGCGGCCGAGCTTCTTCAGGCCGTACCCGATGACCTCCTGGGACGAGCCATACATCGGCGACGAATCGATGAGCCGGCCGCCGCCCTGGAAGAACGCGCGCATCACCTCGGCGCAGGAGTCACGCCCGGCCGGGTCGTCCCCGACGTTGAACGTGATCCAGCTCCCGAGCCCGACGAGCGGCAGTCGCTCGCCGGTCGACGGGATCGGGCGGGTGAGGATCGCGCCGCTCTCCCCGGCGGGGGACAGAGAACGGAGCGCCGATGCCGCACCCGTGGCGGCCAGGGACGAAAGCAGGGTGCGTCGCGTCAGCGTCGGGCGTGTCATCTCGCGGCAGCGTCTTCTCCTGCCGGAAACGCTCCCGGGCCGGCGAGTCATTCCGTCCGACAAGCGTCGGACGGAAGGGATTGCGCCGCGGTGCGGGTGTTGTTCTCGGGGCTCACTCGCCCCGCAGGCTCTCCATGTCGATGACGAACCGGTAGCGGACGTCGCTCGCCACGGTCCGCTCCCAGGCCTCGTTGATCTCCTGGATCGGGATCACCTCGACGTCGGAGGCGAGGCCGTGGCGGGCGCAGAAGTCCAGCATCTCCTGCGTCTCGCGGATGCCGCCGATGCTCGAGCCGGTCAGGCGCCGCCGCTTCCCGATGAGCGAAAACGCGGCGAGCGGCGAAGGCTCGTCCGGCGCGCCCACGAGCACCATCGTTCCGTCCCGGCGGAGCAGTCCCAGGTAGGAGTTGTAGTCGTGCTTTGCCGAGACCGTGTCGAGGATGAAGTCGAAGCGAGACGCATTGCGCTCGAACACCGCGGAGTCGTTGGTTGCGAGGAAATCATCCGCTCCCAGGCGGAGCGCGTCGGCGCGCTTCCCCGGCGAGTGGCTGAGCACGGTGACGTTCGCGCCCATCGCCTTCGCGAGCTTCACAGCCATGTGCCCGAGGCCCCCGAGTCCGACGACGGCGACCTTGTCTCCTGCCTTCACGCCGAAGTGCCGGAGGGGGGAGTAGGTGGTGATGCCCGCGCAAAGGAGGGGAGCCGCGCCGTCCCGGGGGATGCCGTCCGGGATCCGCAGGATGTATTTCTCGTCCACGGTGATGCCGGTCGAGTAGCCGCCGTACGTCGGCGTCTTCCCGTCCCGCTCGTAACCGTTGTAGGTCGGCGCGATTCCTTTCTCGCAGTACTGCTCTTCGCCGGCGAGGCAGGCCTCGCACTCCCGACAGGAATCGACGAAGCAGCCGACGCCGACAGTGTCGCCCGCCTTCCAATTTCGAACGTCGCTTCCCACTTCCACGACGGTCCCGACGATTTCGTGCCCCGGAACCATCGGGAAGATCGAACCTCCCCACTCATCGCGCGCCTGGTGAATGTCGCTGTGGCAGACGCCGCAGTAGAGAATGTCGATTCGCACGTCGTCCGGGCCGGGCGCGCGGCGCTCGAAGGTGAACGGGCCGAGCGGGGCGCGGGCGGCCGGAGCCGCAAACCCGCGAACCTCGATGCGATCTCCGTGTTCCAGGACAGCCGTTGCCGGCGAAGTCGAATCTGGTCTTTCGGTCATGAGTGTTCCTTTCGTCGGAGTCCGTCCGAGAGTAGTGCACGATCCGAGCCCGCGGTTCGCGCCGTGGAATTCGGCGCCGGGCGGGGCGTTGGGGCTCTTTGAAGGGCTTCCCGTCGAGCCCTGGAAGAGGATTCGTTGAGCGCAACTCCCTCGGTCATCGAGAGGCCCGTTTCCCCGGGGCTGACGGCTCCGGCGGCCGCGACCGAGGATCACGGGCTCCGTCCCACGGGCATCGTCGCTCTGCTCCGGCGCCAGCCCCGCGGCGTCCTGACTGCGGTGGGACTCCTCCTCGCGGCAGCTCTTGCCGTGCTCGACCTCGCGACGCCGCCGAATCTCTCGTTTCTCATCTTCTACATCGCACCGGTTCTCTTCCTCGTCTGGTTCGTGGGGCGTCGCGCGGCTCTCCTCGCCACCGCGCTCGCGGCGGGAGTCTGGACGTACGAGGACGTCCTGTCGGCGGGCGGCCAGTCGTCGCCGGCGCTCGCGATCTGGAGCGTCGCGACGCGGTTCGGATTCTTCGTGCTCTTCGTGGAGATCGTCGGGCGGCTGAAGACCGCTCTCGAGCGCAGCCACCGCGCCGAGCAGCGCGAGATGGAGCGCGAGGTAGAGATCGCGCAGGCCGTCCAGCTCCGGCTCTTTCCCCAGACCGCGCCGAGCGCTCCCGGGCTCGACTGCCACGGCGTGTGCCGCCCGGTGCGCGCCGTCGCCGGGGACTACTACGATTTTCTGCCGCTGGGACCCGGAAAGCTCGGCGTCGCCGTGGGCGACGTCGCGGGCAAGGGGATTTCCGCGGCGCTTCTCATGGCGAGCCTTCAGGCCTCGCTGCGGAGCTACCTGTCGGTCAGCCGCGACGGCATGGCCGACGTCACGCGGGAGATGAACCGCCAGCTGTTCGCGCTGACCGAGCCCACGCGGTTCGCCACGCTCTTCTGGGGGATCTCCGACGAAAAGGCGCGGACGTTCCGCTACGTCAACGCGGGGCACGATCCTCCGCTTCTGCTCCGGCGGGCGTTCGGCACCGGGTCGGCTGCGCCGGCGGAGGTCCAGCGGCTCACGGCGGGCGGACTTCCACTCGGAGCGTTTGCGGGCTCGGAATACCGGGAGGCCTCGATCGAGCTCGAAGCCGGCGACCTGATCGCCATCTACACGGACGGAATCACGGAGGCGACGAACCCGGCGGAGGAGGAGTTCGGGGTGGCGCGGCTCCAGGAACTCCTCCGGACGAACGCCCACCGTCCGGCCGCCGAGCTCTGCCGCCGGGTCCTCGAAACCGTGGACGGATTCCGCTCCGGGAGTCCCCAGCACGACGACATGACGCTGTTGATCGTCCGGGTGCCGGCCGTCAAAAGGGCGGGGGGCAACACGGGAATACACGATTGACCCCCGTTCGCCCCAACTGTCGAAACCGGAAGCCGTACTTCGTCTATAGATAGGTGGCGGAGGCGGAGTGCGGAATAATCGACACCCTGTCGATCTTTCGACATCCTCAGGCGGTGGGTTCGGTCTTCGGTGGGTCGGTCTCCCGGCGCAAATCTCTGGGAAATGAGGGGTTTGGCCGGTTCGACGCCTCCCGGACACCCCTGGCAGCCACCTGGCTATAGCTGGTCTCGTTCGAACGGGGAGGTTTCATGAATAAGCGAATGGTTCTGGTTCTCGTCGGCCTGGCCGTCTTCATCGCGGCCATCGCCTTCGTGAAGACCCGGCAGGTCAAGGCGGCGATCGCGAAGAACGCCTCCTTCCAGATGCCGCCGGAGGCGGTCACGACGGTTCACGCCAGCCAGGAGAACTGGCCGGCGAGCGTCACGGCGATCGGGACCGTGGAAGCGGTCCACGGCGTGACGGTCAGCGCCGATCTGCCCGGTCTCGTGTCGCGAATCGAGTTCGATTCCGGGAAGAAGGTCCGCGCAGGCGACGTCCTCGTCCGGCTGGACACGCGCCAGGAGCAGGCCCAGCTCCAGGCCGCCGAGGCTCAGCGCAGCCTGACCCGCGTCAACTTCGAGCGGATGAAGGGTCTCCGGCAGAAGGGAATCACGTCGCAGGCCGAGTACGACAAGGCTGCGGCCGAAGAGAAACAGGCCTCCGCCGGAACCGGAGAGATGCAGGCCGCGATCGGGCGCAAGACGATCCGGGCTCCCTTCTCGGGCGTGCTCGGAATCCGGCAGATCAACCTGGGCCAGTACCTGAAGGCCGGCGATCCGATCGTCTCGCTCCAGTCCCTCGATCCGGTCTACGTCAATTTCACCGTGCCGCAGCAGCAGGTCGCGAACCTTCGCCAGGGCGCGGAAGTCCGCGTGACCGCCGAGGGAATCGAGGGCGCCGCGGCGACCGGGAAGATCACGGCCGTCAACTCGATCGTCGACGAGGCCACGCGCAACATCCAGGTGCAGGCGACGCTCTCGAATTCGGCGGGCAAGCTCCGGCCCGGGATGTTCGTCGAGGCCGAAGTCGTCCTGGGCGCGGCCACGCCGGTCGTCGCGCTCCCGACGTCGGCGATCGCGTATGCCCCCTACGGAAACTCGGTGTTCATCGTGACGCCCATGAAGAGCCCGGACGGCAAGCCCTACAGCGGAGTGCGGCAGCAGTTCGTGAAACTGGGAGTGTCGCGCGGCGACCAGGTCGCGGTCGTCTCCGGCGTCAAGGCCGGGGAAGAGGTCGTCACCTCCGGGGTTTTCAAGCTCCGCAACGGCGGAGCGGTGCTCGTCAACAACAACGTGCAACCCTCAAACAACCCGGCCCCGAAGCCCGAGGACAGTTGAGAACTGATAACTGAGAACTGAGAGCTACTCATGAAATTCACCGACCTCTTCGTCAAGCGCCCCGTCCTCGCGATCGTCGTCAACCTCGTGATCCTGATCGCCGGCGTCCAGGCCATCCGGTCGCTCTCCGTGCGGCAGTTCCCGCGCAGCGACATCGCGGTCGTCCAGGTGACGACGGTCTACGTTGGCGCCAATGCCGACCTCGTCCGCGGCTTCATCACCACGCCACTCGAGCGGGTCATCGCCAGCTCCGATGGCATCGACTACATCGAGTCGTCCAGCGCTCAGTCGCTCTCCACGATCACGGTGCACCTGAAGCTGAATTACGACAGCAACGCGGCGCTCACGCAGATCCAGACGAAGGTCTCGCAGGTCCGCAATGACCTTCCCCCCGAAGCGCAGGCGCCGGTCATCGAGCTTCAGACCGCGGACACACAATTCGCCTCGATGTACATCGGCTTCGCGTCGAGCGAGCTCGACCAGAACCAGATTACGGACTACCTGACGCGGGTCGTGCAGCCGAAGCTGTCCGCGATCAGCGGCGTTCAGCGCGCCGACATCCTGGGCGGCCGCACCTTCGCGATGCGCGTGTGGCTGAAGCCCGAGCGGATGGCCTCTCTCGGCATCTCACCGTCCGACGTCCAGCAAGCGCTCTCGAACAACAACTACCTTTCGGCGCTCGGCAGCACGAAGGGTTCGATGGTGTCCGTCAACCTCGTCGCCAACACGGACCTCAAGACGCCCGAGGAATTCCGCCAGCTCGTCATCAAGGAGAAAGAGGGCACGGTCGTGCGGCTGGGTGAGATTGCCGACGTGCAGCTGGGGGCCGAGAACTACGAGCAGGACGTCCGGTTCAACGGCCAGACCGCCACCTTCATGGGAATCTGGGTGCTTCCCAACGCGAACACCCTCGACGTCATCAGCCGGGTGCGCAAGGCGGTTCCGGACATCCAGGCGCAGCTCCCGGTCGGCATGAAGCTCGGCATCCCTTACGACTCGACCGAGTACATCCGCGAGGCGATCCGGGAGGTCGTGTCGACCCTCGGGGAGACGCTCCTCATCGTGATCGTCGTCATCTTCCTCTTCCTCGGATCGTACCGATCGGTGCTGATCCCGGTCGTCGCGATCCCGCTCTCCCTCGTGGGCGCGATCTTCCTGATGCTGATCGTCGGCTTCACGATCAACCTGCTGACGCTGCTGGCAATTGTCCTGTCGGTCGGTCTCGTCGTCGACGACGCGATCGTCATGGTCGAGAACGTGGAGCGCCACATCCAGCTGGGCCAGAAGCCCTTCCCGGCGGCGATCCTGGCGGCGCGGGAGCTGGTCGGACCGATCATCGCGATGACGATCACGCTCGCCGCGGTGTACACGCCGATCGGGATTCAGGGCGGCCTGACGGGTGCGTTGTTCCGGGAGTTCGCGTTCACCCTCGCCGGCGCCGTGATCATTTCGGGCGTCGTCGCGCTGACGCTTTCCCCGATGATGGCCTCGAAGCTCCTCCACGCGGGCGACCGCGAACGCGGCTTCGGCGGGTTCATCAACGGCCAGTTCGCGGTGGTTCGCCGGACCTACACGAAGTGGCTCACGGCGACCTTGAACTACCGGCCGATCCTCTTCACGGTCTGGGTCATCGTGGTCGCGCTCATGATCCCGTTCTACATGTTCTCGGGGCGGGAGCTCGCTCCCAAGGAGGACCAGAGCGTCATCTTCGGAATCATCCAGGCCTCCGCCAACTCGACCCTCGACCAGACGAAGCTCTACACGAAGCAGGTCTACGACGTTTACAAGGCGTTCCCCGAGAACAAGAGCGTCTTCCAGATCACCTTTCCGACCGGCGGCTTCGGCGGGATGGTCACCAAGCCCTGGAGCGAGCGGAAGAAGAACACGCAACAGCTCCAGGTCGAGGCGGCGATGGGGTTCTCGAAGATCCCGGGGCTCCGCGTGATCTCGCTGGTCCCGCCCCCGCTGCCGGGCGGCGGCAGCTTCCCGGTCGACTTCGTCATCGCGTCGACCGCCGAACCCCGGCAGCTCGCGGACTTCGCGCAGCAGCTGGTCGGCAAGGCGTACCAGAGCGGCCTCTTCATGTTCGCCGACGCGGACCTGAAGTTCGACCAGCCGCAGGCGGAGGTCGTGTTCGACCGCGACAAGCTGCGTTCCCAGGGGGTCGATCTCTCCAAGGCGGGTCAGGACCTCTCGACGCTTCTGGGCGGCAACTACGTCAACCGCTTCTCGATCCAGGGGCGCAGTTACAAGGTCATCCCGCAGGTCAAGCGCTCCGAGCGCCTTACCCCGGACCAGCTCGAGGGAATCTACGTCACGGGCCAGGATGGGAAGCTCGTGCCCCTCTCGACGTTCGCCACGCTCAAGACGACCACCGAACCGCGGGAGCTGAAGAAATTCCAGCAGCTGAACGCGGTGCGCATCCAGGGCGTCATTCCGCCCGGCGTGTCGTTGAACGCCGCGCTGAACGTCCTCGAGACGGAGGCCGCGAAGATCCTGCCCAAGGGCTTCACGGTCGACTACGCGGGCGAGTCCCGCCAGCTGCGCACCGAGGGAAGGAAGTTTCTCGGAACGTTCCTCCTGTCGGCGATCCTGATCTACCTCGTTCTCGCCGCGCAGTTCGAGAGCTTCCGCGACCCCTTCATCATTCTCGCGGGATCGGTGCCGCTCGCGCTGTCCGGCGCGCTTCTCTTCCCGTTCCTCGGCGCGACGACGCTCAACATATACAGCCAGATCGGACTCATCACGCTGGTCGGGCTCGTCGCGAAAAACGGCATCCTGATCGTGGAGTTCGCCAACAACCTGCAGGAGCAGGGGCGCGACAAGCTGCAGGCCGTCATCGAGGGGGCCTCGACACGGCTTCGCCCGGTCCTCATGACGACCGCGGCGACCGTGATGGGCCACATGCCGCTCGTCTTCGCGAGGGGTCCCGGAGCTGGAGCGCGCAACTCGATCGGTATCACCCTCGTGTCCGGCATGATCATCGGCTCGGTCTTCACGCTCTTCTTCGTGCCCGCGATCTACGTCCTGCTCGCGCGCAAGCGGACGAAGGAGGATTCTCTCGAGAACGGCGAGAAGGTGCCGGAGCTGGTGGAAGTGGCGGTGTGAGCGCCAACCCGGCGGCAGCCGTTCCGGCCCCGTCCGATCGCGAGATCGTCACGCGGCGTGTCGTCGACGCGCCGCTTGAGCGCGTGTTCCGGGCCTGGACGGAGCCGGAGATCCTGGCGCGCTGGTGGGGGCCGAAGGGCTTCACGAACGAGTTTGAAGAATTCGAGCCCCGGCCGGGGGGCGCGTGGCGGTTCGTCATGCGCGGACCGGACGGACGCGGCTATCCCAACGAGAGCGTCTTCGTCGAGGTGGCGCCCGAGCGGATCGTGTTCCGTCACGTCTCGCTCCCCAAATATCAGATGACCGCCGATTTCGCCGACGAATCCGGAAAGACCCGGATCACGTGGCGCATGCTTTTCGCGACGGTCGCCGAGCGCGACAACGTCAACCGGTTTGCGCCGGAGGCGAACGAGCAGAATCTCGACCGCCTCGAGGCGGAGCTGGCGGAAATGGCATGAAGGTTCCGGAATCGCGACCGTGACGAGAATGACCCTCATCGACTCCGCGACGGCACCGCCGGTGGCCGTCCGCGCCTCCCGGGAGGAGGGGCTCGCCCCCGCCCTCTCCGCGATCGCGCGCGCCGTGGCCGAGAGCTTGAGCCTCAAGGACGTCTTCTCCCGCGTCGCGGAAGCCGCGCGCCTGGCGCTGCCGTTCGACAGCATGGGGGTCAACGTCACGGAGAACCCGGACCTCCCGGTGGACGCACGCCCGGAGGACGAGACCTTCTCGGTCTACTCGGTCATCGGCAAGGGATCCATGGAGGAGATGGGAACGTCCTACCGCCGGTCCGACGTCTCGCCCGCGTTCCGGCTCCCCGAGATGGGCGAGGTCGTCCGCTACGCCGACGTGGCGAAGTCCCTCGACCCGTCGTACCCGCTCGACCGGCGCGCCCTCGACCTCGGTTGCCGCTCCTTGATCGCGACGTTCCTTCCGGGGCCGCGCCCGCTCGGCAGCATGTGGTTCGCCTCGACGGAGCCGGACACCTACCTGCCCGGGGACGAAGACACGGTGCGCGCGATCGCGGACCTCGTGGCGCTCGCGCTGAAGCACGAGCAGCTGCACGGCCACGAGCGGGAGCGGCGACAGCGGAGCGAGGCGTTGGAAGCGCTCGTGCCGACCCTCTCGAAGGCTCTGGACGTCCGCGAGGTCTTCGACCAGCTGTCCGCGGCGGTTGCGGGAATCCTCCCGCACCACCGGATGGCGCTCGGACTTCTCTCGCCCGACCGACGGTCCATCCGGATTCATGCGTACAGCGGCGAGCGGATGCCCGACTTTCCGCAGACGATTCCGCTGGATGACGAGGCGCGCGAGAGCGCGGAGTGGAGCTTTTTCCTGGTCGCGGACATCCGGCGGGAGCCCGGTTGCTGCACCGAGAAGTTCGAGCTGATGAAAAAGGACGGGATCCGCTCGATGTTGCGCGTTCCCATCCGCCTCGAGGGAGAGGTCGTCGGCGGCCTGAGCTTCCTGTCGCGGCAAGTCGCGCAGTACCGGGAGGAAGACGCCGAGATCGCCCGCCGGATCGCCGACCAGGTCGCGCTGCTTCTCTCGCACGAGAAGATCGCGGAGGAGGCGCGCCTGGCTGCCGAGGCGCGCGAGGAGGCGATCCGCCTGGAAGGGCGCGTCGCCGCGCTCACCGAACAGCTCGCCTCGATCGGCGGCGCCCGCCAGATCATCGGCCGCTCGAAAAGCTGGCGCGAGGTCCTGGACCTCGTGTCAAAGGTCGCGGCGACGGAGACGACGGTGCTCCTGACCGGAGAGAGCGGCACTGGCAAGGAAGTGGTGGCGCGCGCGATCCACGCCGCGTCGCCCCGGTCCGGCAAGCCGTTCCTGGCGATCAACTGCGCCGCGTTACCCGAACAGCTCCTGGAGTCCGAGCTCTTCGGCTACGAACGCGGCGCCTTCACCGGAGCGCTGCAGTCGCGCGCCGGCAGGATCGAGCAGGCCGCGGGCGGCGTGCTCTTCTTAGACGAGGTCGCGGAGATGTCCCCGTCCGTGCAGGCGAAATTCCTGCGCGTCCTCCAGGAGCGGGAGTTCCAGCGGCTCGGCGGCTCGCGGGTCCAGAGGGCGGACGTCCGCGTGATTGCCGCGACGAACCGTGACATCACGGCGGCGCTCGCCTCGGGAGAGTTCCGGGAAGACCTTTACTACCGGCTGAAGGTGTTCGAGATGGCATTGCCACCTCTTCGCGAAAGGAAGGAGGACATTCTCCTCCTCGCGGAGAGCTTCATCCGGGAGATCGGCCCGAAGGTCGGGCCCTGCGCCGGGATCTCGAAGGAAGCGCGCGACGCGCTGCTGACTTACGGGTGGCCGGGCAACGTCCGCGAGCTCCGCAACGCGATCGAACGCGCGATCATCCTCTGTGACGGCGCGCTGATCAGCGCCGAGCACCTCCCCTTGCCGGGCGCCGGAAACGGGCGGGGCCGCGCACCCGCGTCGATGGTGGGTCAGAGCCTGGGCGAAGTCGAGCGTCAGCTCGTCGAGGGTGCTCTGAAGGACGCCCGCAACAACAAGGCGCAGGCCGCGCGGCTTCTCGGCATCACGCGCGCGCAGCTCTACTCGCGGCTTCAGAAGTACGGCATCGCGTAGCGCCGCCGGCGCGGCCCCGCTCCGCGTCGCGCTCGTCACCTCCTCCCTGTTCCCGGGCGTCGACGCCGACTCGCGCCGGCTGATCGCGCCGCTCGAGGCGTGCGGCGCTTCGGTGACTCCGGCCGTCTGGGACGACCCGACCGTCGACTGGACGGCGTTCGACCTCGCCGTGATTCGAAGCTGCTGGGACTACGTCCCGCGGCGGGAGGAGTTCGTGCGGTGGGCGAGGCGGGTGGAACGCCTGGCGAACCCGGCGGCGGTCATCGAATGGAACACGGACAAGCGCTACCTGAGGAATCTGGAAGAGCGCGGGATCCCGATCGTGCCCACGACCTGGGTCGAGCCTGGAGACGCCTGGGAGCTGCCGCCGGAGGGCGAGTCGGTCATCAAACCGGCGGTCAGCATCTCGAGCCGGGACACCGGCCGCTATCGCGCGGCGGAACCGGAGCACCGGCGTCTCGCCCGCGAGCACGTGCGCCGCCTGCAGGGGGAGGGGCGCACGGTGATGGTCCAGCCGTACCTGCGGGGCGTGGAGGACGAGGGCGAGACGTCACTCGTCTACTTCGGCGGCGTCTTCAGCCACGCGGTGCGCCGGAGCGCCGCCCTCGACGGCCCCGACCGGGGAGCGCGGCTCCCGCACGATGCGTCACCCGGGGTCGAGCTCCGCCGGCCGACCGCGGCCCAGCGAGACCTCGCCGAACGCGCGCTCGCCGCAGCGCCCGGGGGCGCGGAAGCGCTTCTCTACGCGCGCGTCGATCTCGTGCCGAACGCGGCCGGCAATCCTCTGCTGATCGAGCTGGAGCTGACCGAGCCGACGCTCTTCCTCGCGCGGTGGCCGGAGGCCGCGGAGACGTTCGCGGAGGTCATCGCCTCCCGGGCCGGGGGGACCGGATGAGCGCCAGCGCGCAGACCGACGAGAGAACCGCGAGCCCCGCGGCAATCCGCATCGATACCTGAAACGAATCGGTCAGCGCGCCGGCGATCGCCTGTCGGACTTCGCGCGACTCCCGCCCGGTCGCGCCGGGCGGAGCCTGCGCCGCGCCGAGCTTCCGACGCTCGGCCGGCGGAATCTTCGCGGCCAACGCCGGCATTCCGCTTTCGGACAGGCGCCGGTCGAGCGCACTGTCGAAAACGCCGGACGCGACGACCCCGAACGCCGCGATGGCGACGAGGCCCGCGACCCGGGCGACCGCATTGTTGATCCCGGACGCCAGGCCGGTGTCCTGCTCCGACACCGAGTTGAGGACGGTGGCGGTGAGCGGGGCGACGGTCGTCGCCATGCCGAGCCCCAGGACGATGAGCGCGGGCAGGAGCGCCGTGACCCAGCGAAAGTGGTCGGCGGGCGGCATCGAGAGGAGGAGGAAGCCGACGGCGGCGACCGCGGGTCCGACCGTGAGCGGCAGGTGCGGGCCGATCCGATCCGCCAGCGCCCCGGCCGGACGGGACAGGCTCGAAATGAGGACGATCAACGGAAGCATGGCCGCGCCCGCTCCGGACGGCGAGTACCCGCGCGCCTGGATCAGTTCGAACGGCAGCAGGAAGAACGTGGCGGCGAGGGCGGCATAGAGAAAGAGAGTCAGCAGATTCGCGCCCGCGAAGTTGCGGATCCGGAAGAGGCGGAGCGGCACCATCGGATGCGTGCTCTTTGCCTCGATCCACGCGAACACGGCCAGGGCGACGACGCCTGCGGCGAGCGGCGCCCACACGCGCGGGCTCGCCCATCCGGCGACGGGAGCCTCGATCAGACCGAACACCACCCCGGCGAACCCGAGCGTTGCCGCGACCGCGCCCCGCAGGTCGAGCCGGCCGGCCGAGGGGTTGCGGGTCTCGGGAACCTTGCGCGCGGTGATGAACAGGATCGTCGCGGCGATCGGGAGGTTGATGAAGAACACGGCGCGCCAGGACGCGACCTGAACCAGCCAGCCGCCGGCGACGGGACCGATCGCGCCGGCCACCGACGTCAGGGAGGACCACGTCCCGACCGCCCGTCCCCGCTCCCGCGCCGAGAAAGACGAGCCGAGGATCGCGAGACTGGACGGCACGAGGAGCGCTCCCGCCACTCCCTGGACCGCCCGCGCGGCGACGAGCCAGCCGACGCTGGGCGCCAGCCCGCAGGCCGCCGAGGACACCGCGAAGAGTGTGACGCCGACGGAAAAGATCCGGCGCCGGCCAAAGCGGTCGGCGAGCGATCCTCCGACGAGCACGAGCGACGCGAGGAACAGCGAGTAAGCCTCGACGACCCACTGGACCGCCGAGACCGACGCCCGGAAGTCCTTCTGGAGGACAGGTAGGGCGACGTTGACGACGGTCATGTCGATGAACGCCATGCTCGAGCCGAGGACCGTGGCCGCGAGGACCCATCGGCCGGCGGCGCGACTGCACGGTGTGGACGCCTGCGCGCGGAGGACCCCTTCGTCGCACGGTCCGCGGGCGGCGACGTTCATCGGCGGCCCCGCAGGAGCGAGCGGCGGGTGGGCTCGAGCTCCAGAATGCGGACGTCCTTCGGTCCGGCGCGGGCGAACGCAGACGCCCGGGCGCGCTCCCACGCGCCGTCCTTCCGAAGCCCATTCGCGGCGCGAACCCACGCCTCCCGATCCGGAAACGCGGCGAGCCAGACGAAGGTGTTCTCGCCCTCGCGGATCGGGAGCTCTCGGAACGTGTTCGGCGCGGGCTCCGTCACGAGGAGCGCCAGCGGATCGACGCCATTGCTTCGCAGCACGGGGATCGCCTTCGACTCGAACGCGGCGACCGCGTCCTCGCCGACCGGCCGCTCGAACCGGGAGATCTCGGCGACGATCCGGCCGCCGTCCGTCTCCGGCGCATCCGTTCCCGGCCGTTTTCCGGGATCGAGCGCAAAACTCGGGGCGCGGCCCGCCGGCCGGAGCAGGAGCACGTCGTCGAACGCGATCATCGTGGCGTTCGCGGCGTCGCGGTTCTCGCGCCATGCCGCGGACTCACCGTAAAAGGCCTGAAGCGAGCGCGCGCGCGACTCCATGTCCGGGAACCCGCGGATCCAGACGAACGCGTCGGGATCTTCCCGCAGCCGGAACTGTCCGACGACGCGAATCCCGAGCTCCTCCTGGCTTTCGATGAAGCACCGATCGAAGAGCTCGATCAGGTCGTCGCGCCGGCCCGGCACGAGCGCGTATCGGCGCAGCTCGTAGACCCCGCAGAAGCTCATCATCTCGACTATTCTCCGCTGTCGGGAGGAAGCACGTGAACGTCACCGAGTTCTTTTTGGCGCAGCTGGAGCGGGAGATCGGCGGTACCCGGCGGGCGCTCGAGCGCGTGCCCCAGGGTCGGCCGGACTGGAAGCCCCACGAGAAATCGATGACGCTCGGCTACCTGTCGAACCTGGTGGCGACGATGCCGGGCTGGATCGCGATGGCGATCGAGCGCAACGAGCTGGATCTCAACCCGCCGGGCGGTGGGGGGTACAAGCCTCCCGCGACCGATACGACCTCGAAACTGGTCCAGGCCTTCGACGACTCGGTCGCGCGGGCGCGCGCGGCGCTCCGCAGTACCACGGAGGCGCATCTGGCGACTCCCTGGAGGCTCCTCGTCGCCGGCCGGACGGTCGCGGAGAACGCCCGACACGTCGTCATCGCCGACACGTTCACGCACCTCGCGCATCACCGCGGCCAGCTGACCGTATACCTGCGCCTGAACGGAGTCCCGGTGCCGTCGCTCTATGGCCCGACCGCGGACGAGAAGGTGTTCTAGGCCGCCCGCATCGTCGAAGAATCCGCAGAGCGCGATCGAAAAAAACCGGGGCGAGTGTCGATCCGGCGGACCCCCGATCGTCGTGATACTAGGAGGGCAGGGGTTGGACATCCGGGCGGCGGGCGCCCGGGACCCCTCCCGGACGAACACGAAAGGAGATTCCGGAATGCGTGTCATGGTGATCGTGAAGGCGGACAAGAACTCGGAAGCGGGGGTCCTCCCGGACCAGAAGCTCCTCGCGGACATGGGGAAATTCAACGAGGAGCTGACGAAGGCGGGCGTCATGCTCGCCGGCGAAGGGTTGCAGCCGAGCTCCAAGGGCGCCCGGGTCCGGTTCTCGGGAGGCAAGAAAACTGTAATCGATGGCCCTTTCGCGGAGTCGAAGGAGCTCGTGGCCGGCTTCTGGCTGTGGCAGGTGAAGTCGATGGACGAGGCGATCGAGTGGCTGAAGCGCGCTCCGTTCGAGGGCACCGAGGTGGAAATCCGGCAGGTCTTCGAGGCGGAGGACTTCGGCGAGGCGTTCACGCCGGAACTGCGGGAGCAGGAGGAGCGCCTGCGCCGGCAGATCGAGCAGAACGCGAAGCGGTAGGAAAGCCGGCCTTCCGCCGGAGGAGTGAAGATGGTGTGATCGGTCGCCGTGACGGCGACCGACACCCATCGCGCGATCGACGCGGTCTGGAGAATCGAGTCCGCCCGGCTGATCGCGGGTCTCGCGCGGATGGTGCGCGACGTCGGCCGGGCGGAAGACCTCGCCCACGACGCGCTCGTTGCGGCGCTCGAGCGGTGGCCGGAGACCGGAGTGCCCGACAAGCCCGGAGCGTGGCTGATGGCGACCGCGAAGCGGCGCGCGATCGATCTCCTCCGGCGGGACTCTCTCCTCGAGCGCAAGCACGCCGAGCTCGGCCGCGAGGTCGACTCCCGGCGCGAGGCCGAGATCGACGAGCTCGAGGCCGCGATCGACGACGACATCGGCGACGACCTGCTGCGCCTGATCTTCACCTCGTGCCACCCGGTGCTGTCGAAGGAAGCCCGGGTCGCGCTGACGCTCCGGCTCATGGGCGGTCTGACCACCGACGAGATTGCCCGCGCGTTCCTGGTTTCGGAGCCGACGATCGCGCAGCGAATCGTCCGGGCCAAGCGGGCGCTCTCCGAGGCGCAGGTCCCGTTCGAGGTCCCGCGCGAGGAGGAGCGAACCGTACGGCTCGCGTCGGTGCTCGAGGTGATCTACCTGATTTTCAACGAGGGGTATTCGGCGACCGCCGGCGACGACTGGATGCGCCCGGAGCTCTGCGACGACGCGCTGCGCCTCGGGAGGATCCTCGCGGAGCTCGTACCGGGGGAGGCCGAGGTCCACGGGCTCGTCGCGCTGATGGAGATCCAGGCGTCGCGTTCGCGGGCCCGGGTGGGCCCCGCGGGGGAGCCGATCCTCCTCCTCGAGCAGGATCGCTCGCGCTGGGATCACGTCCTGATCCGGCGCGGCCTCGCGGCGCTCGAGCGCACCGCGAGGCTCGGCGGCGACCGCGGCTCCTACGTCCTGCAGGCGGAGATCGCGGCCTGCCACGCGCGCGCGCGGACGCCGGGAGAGACCGACTGGGCGTGCATGGCCGCCCTGTACGAAGAGCTCGCCCGGCTCGCGCCGTCACCGGTCGTGGAGTTGAACCGCGCGGTCGCCGTGGGCTTCGCCTCCGGACCGGCGGCGGGGCTCGCCCTCGTCGACCGGCTGACCTCGGAGCCGGCGCTCCGGGACTACCACCTGCTGCCGGGAGTGCGCGCCGATCTCCTCGCGAGGCTGGGCCGTTTCGAGGAGGCCCGGGCGGAGCTCGAACGCGCGGCGTCCCTCACCCGGAACGAGGCGGAGCGGAGGCTCCTGCTCGAACGGGCGGCGGGATTGGCGCGGAAGGCGGAAGGGGGTAGACGGTAGGCGTCCTTCGGCAGGCGAATGTGCACGTCTATCCGCAGGTTGTCGATCCATCGACAGTTACGCGTTTGCGGGGCCGTCCGAAGGAGTCGGAGATTAGTGGTTAAGCCCTTTTTTTCCAGTTTGTTAGATTCGAATCCGGCGGCTCGCCCGAGGCGGCACGGCTCCTGTATTGGGAGACCCCGGAGAAAACCGAAATGTCCCAGAGAGACGTCGAAAAGCTCCTCGGCAAGATCCTGACGGACGACGAGTTCCGGCAGTCGTTCTTTCCCGTCGGCCGGCGGAGCTTCGAGTTTGCCGCGGAATACGGACTGGAGCTGACGCCGAT
>JBKPMI010000346.1:0-6463 GCA_046732075.1 Acidobacteriota bacterium
AGTTTCTCGACGAGGTCCGCTCCGCCCGCGGAGTGGATCGCCAGCACCGCGAGTCCGGTCCTCTCGCGGAATCGCGACTCCCGCAGCGTGCGGCCGGCGAACGCCGATCGGGGCGTCACCATCGCCTCCATCATCCGGACCTTCTCGGACTGGAGGTCGCTGTCCGTGAGCGTCGGCTTGACGTCGGCGCGGATCTCGATCCCCCCCGCGTCCTTGAGAGAAAGGATGTCCTCGGCCTTCCCCTCGATCAGGAGAATGTCGTCCTCCTGGAGCGTCGCGTTCGGACCGGGTGCGAGCCCGCGGGCGCCGTCCCGCACGATCCCGACGACGTTCAGGTTCATCGCAGAGCCGAGCTGGCTCTCGGCGAGGCTCTTTCCGGCGAACCGCGAGCCCTTCCCGATGAGCGCCTCCGACAGGTACCGGCGCAGGTCGTACTTGTCGGTCATTTCGCGCCGGCCGCGGTCGGGAACGAGCTTCGGCGCCACGAAGACGAGGTAGAGCAACCCGATTACGGTGATTCCGAGTCCGACCGGCGTGAGCTCGAAGAACCCGATCGGCGGGAGGCCGTACCGCGGGAGCTGGCTCGAGACGACGAGGTTCGTGGACGTCCCGATGAGCGTGACGCTGCCGGCCAGGATCGACGCGAAGGCGAGCGGCATCAGGACGCGGGAGAGCGCGGTTCCGGCGCGGCGGGCGACGCCGATCATGATGGGCAGAAAAACTGCGGTGGTGACGGTGTTGGACAGAAACGAGCTCACCGCGGCGACCGCGAGCAGGATCAGCTGCGTGACCCGCGCCGGGTTCCGGCCTCCGACGGAGGCGAGCCAGAGGCCGACCCGCTCCACCACCCCGGTCCGCACGATCCCCGCAGTCAGGACGAAGAGCGAGATCAGGAGCAGGATCGTGTCGTCGGCGAATCCGGAGAGAGCTTCCTTCGGGGAGAGGACGCGCGGGATCGCGAGCGCCAGGAGAACGATGAGCCCGACGACGTCCACCGAGAGCTTGTCCAGGGCGAAGAGGATGAGCGCGACCGCGAGCAGGAGGAGCACGTAGCCGATCGCGAGCGTCATGGCGCGCCGGCCCCCGCGCCCGCGAGCGCCTGCACGCGCACGGTGCGCTCGCGCGGACCATCCAGCTCGATCAGCACGATCCCCTGCCAGCGGCCGAGCGCCGGTTTACCGTCCGCGAGCGGCACCAGGCAGGAGATGCCGATCGACTCCGAGAGGAAGTGCGCCGGGGAGTTGCCCTCGGCGTGATCGAAGCGGACGTCCGGCACCCAGGCGGCCAGCGCGCGCTCCATGTCGGTGACGACGTCTTCGTCCCACGTCTCGCCGACCGTGACCGCCGCGGTCGTGTGCGGGACCGAGACGAGCAGGGCGCCGGACTTCGCGCCGAGCTCCTTCGCGGCGCGCTCGACCTCCTTCGTGACGTCGATCCGCGCGATCTTCTTTTTCGTCTTGATCCGGAACTCGGCGCCCACCATGACCGAAGTCTATGCGGGCATTGCCGGAATCACGGAGCCGGCGAGGGATAGAGCTCGCGGTACGTCTCCGCATAGAGGAGGACGCGCCGCACGTAGTCGCGGGTCTCCGCCAGCGGGTGCGACTCCAGGATCTCGTCCTCCGGCCGGCCGCGGTTTTCCGCCAGCACCCGCTGCATCCGGGCGGGCCCGCCGTTGTAGGCGGCCAGCGCATAACGCGCGTTCCCGCCGAACTTATCCAGGAGCTGCCGGAGAAAAGCGGCGCCCAGCCTCGCGTTGACGCCGGGGTCGTAGAGAAAGGCGCGGCGATAGCGGACGCGGAGCACCGACTTCGCGAGCGGCTTTGCGGTTCCGGGCAGGAGCTGGGTCAACCCGAGCGCACCGGCGTGGGAGCTCGCCGTCGGATTGAAGACGCTCTCCTGGCGGACGAGGCCGCGCAGCAACGCCGGATCGAGGTGGAACTCGCGCGCACGCTCGACCAGGAAGCCGCCCTCCTCTACCGGGTAGTGGAGGCGCCGCCAGCCGTCGGGCACGCGCCCTTCCTCGGCGGTCCCGATCTCGGCGAACGCGCGCTTCGCGGCGGCGGCGGCCGTGGCGAACCGGCCGATCGCGAAATCGGCCTCCGCCAGCCGGACGTCGCGGCCGCGCGAGGGAGGAAGCGTCCGCGCCTCGGCCGCGGCCTCCGCGAACATCCGCAGCCTCAGGAGCTCGTCGGTCCGTCGAAACTCTGCGGTCTCGCTCGACGGGTCCGTCCGCGCCGGCGGCCGGGGTGCGATCGGACCGCGGACGCGCGACCGGGAGAAGAGCGCATAGAGGTCGGCGGGATCTCCCGCGGCGAGCGCGGCGTAGATCTTCTGCGCCTCGGCGCGGCGTCCCTCCTTCTCCAGGCCGCGCGCCTGCCAGTACGAGAGACGCCGGTCCCGCCAGATGTCGTCGTATGTCGCGGCGAGCGCCGCGAAGCGCCGGCGCGCCTCGCCGAAGTCCGCGGCGCGCCACTTCTGCCACGCGAGGCCCCAGACCGGCTCGAACCCGCGCACGGTTCCCCGCGTCTCGCGAGTCAGATCGCGCGCGATCGCAAGAGCGCTCTCGAAGTCTCCGTCCTCGGCGACGAGGCGGAGAAGCTTCTCCCGCGCGGCGGCCCGCACGGCCGGGGGCGCGGCGGGAACGGCGGCGCTCTGGAGCAGCTCGCGGACGCCGGCGATCCCGGGGATCTTGGAGACGGTTGTGTCCTTCGCCCGGGCGCGCAGGCGGTCGAGCATCCGATCGGCCCGGAAGACCAGGGCGGAAAACCACTCCGGCGCGCCTTTCGAAATGCTCGCCGCGGCGCTCTCGGCGGCGCGAGTCCGACCGGATGCCGCGAGGGCGCGAGCGAGGGCCAGCTGGTTCGCTCCTCGTTCCGCGGCTGGCCATCCTCCCGGGCGCGCGAGGAGCGCGAGACCGCGCTTCGCTTCTCCGACTCCGACGAGAGCCCGGCCGCGCCGCGCGCGGTCCGCGGCGCTCAACCTCTTCTCCTCCTGCCGGAGCACGTTTCGAACCGGCGCCTCGGTCGACCGCGACACGTCCGCCCCCGGCGCCCGGAGCAGAACCTCGCGGGCCGCTTCCGAGACCGCTCGCCGGTCACCGATCGCGAGGCCGATCCGAATCCGGTCGAGCTCGATCGCGACCCGGTCGGCCGCCGGCGCCCGCGGACCTGCCCGCCGCAGGACCGCCAGGGCTTCGGCGCGTCGGCCGAGCTTTTCGAGAGCGCGCGCGAGGTCGCAGCCCGCGCGGCTCCGATCTCCGAAGTCCTCGTCGGACTCGAACGCCGCCCGCCACTCGCGGACCGCCTCCTCCCCGCGCCCGGCCGCGTCCAGGACGCGCGCGAGCCGGTCGCGGCGGTACGGCTCGAGCCCGATCGCTCCGGCTTCCGCCGAGCGGAGGCGGCGCTCGGCCGCGTCGAAGTCCTTCCTGCGCTCATCGTCCGCTGCGAGCAGGAAAGCGATCCGGGCGTCCCACGCCCGCTGCGCGGCGCGGGCACGGATTTCCGCCAGGACCCGCGCCGCCTCGCCGCGCTCCCCCTTCTCCAGGAGATCCGCGGCGCGCGCGAACTCCGCGTCGAAGTCGGAGGAGACCGGCCGGATCGCGATGTCGGCAGCGAGTGGCGCCGATAGCGAGAAAAGGGTCGCCAGGAGGGCGAGTCGACGAACCATCCAAGTGAAAACGAGAAGCGGGAAGAAAGAATTCGAGAGCGGACCGCTATCTCATTCCCAGGGTCTCGGGCCTCCCCTCCGCCAGAACGTCGACGAGCTCCTCGTAGTAGTAATCGCCGTTCGAGCGCACGTCCGCGGGCACCCGCTCCTCGTAGAGCCGGCGGCCACGATCGATGTCCTCGCGAAGGCGAAAGTAGAGGTTGCCCCGCTCGCGCCCCTCCCGGACCGCTCCCTCGTTGTAGAGCTTGATCTCGGAGGCGAGGAGCCGTGCGAATCGCCGTGCCTCGTTGCGCCGGTCGTCATCGCGAGACGGCGCGAGCGGGCCCCCGACTCGGCCCCGGCCTTCTGCGCCGGACGCGGGCTCTTCCCGCGGCAGCGGCGCCGCCGGGCTCCCGGGGGGCGACGCCGACGCGAACGACGGAGGCTGGTCCGCCGCCGTCGGAGTTTCGCCCTCGAAGGGCCGCAACGCCGGCGACGGCACGAGCTTTCTCGAGGCGAGCCGGTCGACGGCCAGACCCGCGAGCCAGGTCAGGAGGGCGATCGCTTCCGGATCGAAGGCCCGGCGCGCCTCGGCGACCGTGTCCGCATAGACCGCGCCCGACACGCTCTCGCGGACCGGGAACGGCAGGAGGACCGCGGCGACCGCGTCGCCGGCGCCGAGCGCCGCCGAGATGGAGTTGCCCGCCGGGAGCGCCTGGGGGAATCCCTCGCGCACCCGCGCGAGCGCGTCGTCCTCCGGAACCGCCGCGTCGCGCCGGTCGTCTGCGGCTCCGTCGAAGCCGGCGCGCTTCCAGACGCGCATCCCTCCGTTCCGTTCCGCCAGGAGCGCCGCCCGCGACGCGTGGCGCCGGCACTCCTCGAGAAAGCGCGACAGCACCTCGACCTGATCGTGCGCGCCGTCCAGCCGCCGCGCGGCCGAGAGCGAGACCGTGCCGCCGCGGACCGGCCGCGTTTCGGCCGGAGCGCGCAGGAGCTCCTCCGGCAGGATCTCCTCCGGGTTCTCCGAAAGGCGCGCGAGGAGCTCCTCCCAGCGCCGGTCCGTTTCGAATCGGAGCCGCTCGAGCTCCGCCTTCAGCGCCGAGAACCGCTCGCGCAACCGCAGCCGTACGTCGTTGCGAAGCGGCGGGATTTCCCGGAGGTCCTTCACCGGTTCGATTATGTTTCGGGGTCGCGCCGCGGACGCATCCGGATCGGCCGGAATCGATATTGGCGGCTGCATTCCAAGTTAAGTCGCTGAGAACAAAGGGTTTCGTTGACAGTCCCGACCGGCCTGAGTAAAATCATGGATCGATCTCGATTCGGTCAAAAGGGGGTGAATGTTCGTGCCTCTCGTCCACGTCAAAGAAGACGAGTCCTTCGAGAACGCGATGCGGCGCTTCAAGCGGAAGTGCGAGAAGTCGGGGATCCTCTCCGAGCTCAAGAAGAGACAGCACTACGAGAAGCCGAGCGCGAAGCGGAAGCGCAAGGCGATCCAGGCTCGCAAGAAGATGCTTCGCAAGCTTTCGGAGGAACGTCGAGCCACGATGTAGTCGCCACTCGGACGGAGGGCGGCGTCGATCTTCGAGCTCTCGAATTCGACGTCGTCCTCCGCCTGGTTTCCGCCCTCGCCCGCACGCCTCCCGGCCGGGAGGCAGTTCTCACAACGACACCCTCCTGGGACCTCGATAGCGTTCGCCACCGGCTCGAAGACCTTTCCCGCCTCCGCGAGTTTCTCGCGCGCGAGGGACGTCTTCCGCTCGGCGGACTGCAGAGCGTCGCTCCCTCTCTCGCGTCTCTCGAAGACTCCGGCGGCGCCGCCCTCCCCGAGGACTTCCGGCCGATCCTCTCCTCGGCGCGGGCCATCCAGGCCGTGCGCCGGGCGCGCGCTCGCGCCGAGGCGCCGGAGCTCCAGGAGCGCGGGGCGGGACTTCCCGACCTGCAGCCGCGCCTGGACGCCGCGGCGAGAATCCTCGGACCCGACGGCGGGGTCCGCGATGACGCATCGCCCGAGCTGGCCGCGATCCGCCGGCGTCTCCGGCGGCGCCGCACCGAGGTCTCGAAGATGCTCGACAGGATGCTCGAGACCCGGCGCGACTCGCTCGCCGACTCGGTCATCGTCCTGCGGAACGACCGCTACTGCCTGCCGGTCGTGGCTTCCTCGCGTTCGCGCGTCGCCGGGATCGTGCACGACCGCTCGGGCTCCGGGTCGACCGTGTTCGTCGAGCCGCTCGAGGTCGTCGAGGCGAACAACGAGCTCGCGCTGGCCGGCGCGGAAGAGCGGCGGGAGGTCGAGCGGCTCCTCGCGTCGCTCGGCCGCCAGGTCCTGGAGCGGGGAGCAGAGCTCCTCGCGGCGGAGGAAGAGCTCGCAGCGCTCGACGCGGCCGAGGCCGCGGTCGAGTTCGGCGATCTCTCGGCCGGTCGCATCCCGGAGATCGCCGAGGAAGGAGAGTGGACGCTCGTCGCCGCGCGGCATCCCCTGCTGGACGGCAGGCTCGCCGCGCTGCGGCGGCGCGCGCTCGAAGAAACGCGCCCCGAGAAAGACGTCGTCCCGCTGGAGCTCGACCTCTCCGCGGAGAAACGGATGCTGGTCGTGTCCGGACCGAACGCCGGAGGCAAGACCGTCGTCCTGAAGACCGCGGGGCTTCTCTCTCTGATGGCGCAGGCGGGCCTTCCGATCCCGGCGGGGCCCGGCACGCGGGTTCCGGTCTTCTCGGCGGTCTCGACCGAGATCGGCGACGCGCAGGAGATCCTCGCGGACCGCTCGACCTTCTCCTCCTCGATGGAGACGTTGAAGGAGATCCTGGAGGAAGCCGGC
>JBKPMI010000347.1:0-4735 GCA_046732075.1 Acidobacteriota bacterium
GTCCTGCTCGGGCTCGTCTTCGGCGCGGCCAACGCCTACCTGGGCCTCCGGGTCGGCCTGACATCGTGGGCGTCTCCTCCCAACCCACCTCCGGTATCACGCTCGTGACCCTGCTCGGCGTGGCTTCCATCTTCGCGGCCGCCGGCTGGATCGAGCCGTCCGCGCGCGCCGCGGTCCTGACGGTCGGGACGATCGTCGCCGTCGCCGCCTCCAAGGCAGGCGACATCTCGCAGGACCTGAAGACCGGATATCTCGTGGGCGCGACTCCGGCGCGGCAACAGCTCGGCCAGCTGATCGGCGCCGCGTTCGCGTGCTGGGCGGTCGCGGGAACGGTCCTCCTGCTCGGAGGCGCGTACGAGTTCGGCACGAAGGAGATCCCGGCGCCCCAGGCGGTTCTGATGAAGACGATCATCGAGGGCGTTCTTTCCGGAGCGCTCCCCTGGGGGCTCGTTCTCTCCGGAGGCGGGCTCGCGATCGGCGCGATGCTCTGCGGGGTCTCGGGTCTCGCCTTCTCGATCGGCGTCTACCTTCCGCTCGCCTCCATGGCCCCGATCTACGTGGGCGGCTGCCTGCGCGCGTGGGCCGAGCGTCGAAAGGCGGCCTCTGCCGGCGAGAGCGATCCGGGCATCCTGGCCGCGTCCGGCCTCGTGGCCGGCGAAGGCCTCGCCGGCGTGCTCGTCGCCGCGCTCGTGGCGTTCGGCGTCGCACCCCGCTCCCTGCCGCCCCGGCTTCCCGGCGCCGCCGGCGTGGCGGTCACGGTCGCCGTCCTCGTGGGAATCGCCATCCTGCTCCTCCGAGCCGCGCGGTCCGGTTCGACGGTCCCGGCGGAGAACCGCTGATACGTTTTCCCAACAGAGGAGGGATTCATGAGAACGAAGAGCCTTCTTTTGACCGGAGTGGTTGTGGCGTTCGGGGCCGCACTTTTCGCGGCGGGATCCGCCGGGTCTGCCGCGAAAGGCCCGGCGTCGGCGGCCGGCCGTCTCGTGGTGAAGCCGGCGGCGGACCTGGCGTGGTCCGACCTCGATCCGAAGGGCGCGCCGGGGGTGAAGATCGCGACCCTGTGGGGCGACGCGACGAAGGGCGCGTACGGCGCGTTCTTCAAGCTCCCCGCCGGGTTCGCGGTTCCCCTTCACACGCATACGCACGACATCAAGGTCGTGATCGTGTCGGGGACTTACATTCAGGCTCCAGAGGGAAAGCCCGAGTTCCGGATCGGCCCGGGGTCCTACTTCCTGCAGCCCGGCGGCAATTACCGGCACACCACGGCTTGCGACGCGGCCTCGGAGTGCCTGTTCTTCGCCGAGAGCAGCGGAAAGTTCGATCTCCACGTGGTGGAGGGGGGGAAGGCGCCCGCGAAGAACTAGGGATCTTCTCCTCGAGCTCGGCGCGAAGAAATATTGCCGCGCTTTTTTCTGCGAGCAGTCAGCGACGGACGGATTCCGAATCGCCAACGTAGAATCGACGGGTTTTCGGAACAGATTCCGAGAAAGCGAGGATCTCTCGATGTCCACGGATAAGCCGATCATCCTGGTCACGGGCGCAACCGGCCAGCAGGGAGGAGCGACGGCCCACGAGCTCCTGGAGAAAGGTCATCGCGTGCGGGCGATGACGCGCAAGCCGGAAGGGGAAAAGGCTCGCGCGCTGGCCGCCCGTGGAGCCGAGGTCGTCCCGGGAGACCTCGACGATCCGGCGTCGCTCGAGCGCGCGCTCGCCGGCGCGTGGGGAACGTTCGCCGTCCAGAATACGTGGGAAGCGGGGGTGGAAGGAGAGGAGAAGCAGGGCAAGCGCTTCGCGGAGCTCGCGAAGAAAGTGGGCGTCCAGCACTTCGTCTACATGTCCGTCGCGTCCGCCGACCGCGGGACGGGCATCCCGCACTTCGAGAACAAGTGGAGGGTCGAAGAGACGGTTCGCGGCGCCGGCTTCCACTCCTGGACGATCCTGCGCCCCGTCTTTTTCATGGAGAACTTCGCGTCTCCGTGGTTCCTGCCGGCGCTCCAGGAGGGAAAGCTCGCGGTCGGTGTGAAACCCGATACAGTGCTTCAGATGATCGCGGTCCGGAACATCGGAAGGTATGCGCTCCGGGCATTCGAACGACCGGAAGAGATGAACCGGACGGAGCTCGACATCGCCGGCGATCAGCACACGATGCCGGAGACCGCGGCGATTCTCGGAAAGGCAATGGGACGCGACGTTCAATTCGTCCGGACGCCGATCGAGGAAGTTCGGAAGTGGAGCGAGGACTACGCTCTCATGCTCGAGTGGTTCGACCGCGTCGGTTACGACGCCGACATCGTTGCGAACGAGAAGCGTTACGGCATCCACCCGACGAGCCTTCGGGAATGGGCCGGCGGAGCGAGCTGGAAATAGCAGGGGCCGGCGTCACGCCGGGACGTCAGTCCTCGTCCAGGTACTCCTGCGGAACGTCGTCCACCGGGACTTCACGCGTCCGGACTTCGCCTTCCGGGGCGTTTTCGACGCCCGCGACGATCCCGGCCTCGAACGCCTGCCCCTCTTCGAGCAATTCTTCCTCGCTCTCGGAGTCCGCCAGATGCGCTCTCGACAGGCCCTCGATGTCGCCCGCCTGACCCCCCGATTCCGCGCCGAGACCCCGCGCCTCGTCCGGCTCCTCCGTCGTGAGATCCGCGTCCCGACGCTCTTCCAGCCGTTCGTCTCTTTCGGAATCTTCGCCCGATCGATCGCTCTGGACCATGAAATGACTCCACCGGAAAAAAGGAACGCCGGGAGAGATCTCCCGGCGTCCAAGTTGGACTAGCCGATGAGTGTCTCGGTGTAGGAGATGATCCGCCACTTGCCGCCGCGGTTGACCCACACTTCGGTGGCATAAACCGGCTTGAAAGGCTTCCCCTCGTAAGAACCCTTCAGATCGCACTTGTAGGTCAGGATCGCGACGTCCTTGGTCACCCACGTGACCTTCGGCTCGTCGATCGTGAACTGCTCAATGGTGAGTTTGTCGATGGTTTCGATGTCCTGCTTGAGACTGGAAGGGCCCTCCTGCGTGTGGGCGACGTACTCGTCGGCCGTCAGAGCTTTCATCGCCGAGGTGTTCCGGCTCTTGTAAGCCTCCCAGACCGCCCGCGAGTTTTCGACCATCTTCTGGTCGGATGCGCCCATGCCCGCATGCATGGCGGCATGCGTGGCCTTCGCCTTATCCGTCGAGTTCGCCTGTGCGATGCAGAGACTGCCCGCCGCAAACAACGCCGCGAGCGCCAGAGAAAGTGCCTTGAGTTTCATGAGTGTCGGTTTCCTTTCGGGCTGACGATATGTCATCGCCCGATTCCGGTCAGGAAGCGCGAGCCCGTACGAGGTCCGCGAACCGCCGCAGGTCCGCCCGGTTGACGTCCGAGATCGCCCAGTAGTTCGTCCCGCCGCGGGTCCAGAAGACGACGTTGTAGCCCTGGCGGGCGTCCGATTTCTCCGCCGACTCGCGCGTCGGGTCCGCCGGCCACGTGAAGAGATTGATGAGATGTTTCCTTCGGCCATACACGAGCGCCGCGACGGGCCGACCCGCGGCATAGTCGAGCCGGCCGCCGACCAGCGGAAAACCTTCCGCAGTGAGATCGACCACGGGTGGGGAAAAGTCCAGCCTGCCCGCGAACCACGGCTTCACTGTGTGGTGCTCGGAGGAGGGCACGTCGGTCAGGTGCCCCGGCATGAGCGACCGGATGTGGGCCGAGACCACGTCCTGGGCAATTCGGTCCGTCTGCGACGGGTGCGAGAGGATCGGCGGAAGGAAGAACGCCAGGGCCACGACCGCCGCGGCCGCCACGGCGGCGGCCGCCCAGCCCCGCAGCTGCACACGCACTAGCCTCGACTTCCCTTTCGGGCGTTGCGCGGCGATCCGGATCTTCCGCTCGAGACCGGCCGGCGCCCGGAAGTACAACTCGTCGGATTGGAGCGCCGAGCGCAGCGCCCGCTGAGCCTCCACCGCCTGCGAGCAGGCGTCGCACGTGCGCAGATGCTCCTCGATCTCCACGTTCCGGACGGGATCGAGCTCTCCGTCCACGTACCCGTGGAGAAGCGTGCGAAGCTCGCTGCAGTTCACTTCGCTCCCGTCCCTTCGAAGCCCACGGCCAGTTGCTGCTGCAGCCCGGATCGCGCGCGAGCCAGCCGTGACATCACCGTGCCGATCCTGATGCCGGCGACCTCCGCGATCTCCTTGTAGGACAGGCCCTCGAGCTCCCGGAGAATCAGGACCTCGCGCCAAGCCACCGGCAGTGATTCGAGCGCCTCGCGGATCCGCCGCCGGTCGACCTCCTTCATCACACGATCCTCCGGGGTCGGGCTCGGATCGACGGGGCTGTGGACCTCTTCCTCGAACGGTGCGGAGACTTCCGAAGGACGGTTGCGCCGCAACCAGTCGTAGCCGGAGTTGCGCACGATCGTGAGAATCCACGAACGCGCGTTGCCGCCGTGAAATCCGCTGAAGAATCGGAGCGCCCGCAGAAACGCCTCCTGCACGACGTCTTCGGCGTCGTGCTCGTTCCGAGTGAGCCAGCGCGCGAGGTTGTAAGCCGCATCCAGGTGCGGCAACACGACCTGATCGAACGCGCCGGACGGCGGACGGGTTTCCACGCAAACCCTTCTGGGCCAGCCGCACCGACAGAGGCCGGCGCGGCTCTCCGTTTATTCCGGGGCACGCTACCACGCTCTCGCGGAATAGGACCCGACGCACTCCGGTCGGATTCAGTGACGAGCGCGACGTCGCACGACGTCA
>JBKPMI010000348.1:0-10495 GCA_046732075.1 Acidobacteriota bacterium
CTCCCGGACGGTCCGCGGGGCCGACGGGGGCCGGCCGTTCCGCGGAGACGGAAAAGGAATGAGAGTTTTCCGGATTCGAGGGATCTTCCGACATGAGCTCCTGGGTTGCCGCCGCGCTGACACGAGTCCGGGCGGGAGGCAATGATTCTAGCTCAAAACCCGACGCCGCGCCGGAAAAAGCAAATCCGGCGTTCCAGGCCCCAAAAGGGCGCCGGACCGACCCGGCCGGCGTTCACATGAAAAGAGCGAGGACTCCGGCTCGATCCGCCGGCGCCACTCGCGCCAGCGCGAAATTCTCTCCGGCGTGCTCGGGGGTCGAAACGCCGACCAGGGCCGTCGTCATTCCGGGAGAAGAGCGGGAAAACTGAAGCGCCCGCTGGGCGTCGGTCGACGCCCCCGGGAATGCCGCCACGACCTCGTCCGGGAGGTCCGCGGAAAGGCGCCCCTGGAGGAGCGACGCCGACCCGAACGCCGCGAGCCCCGCCTTCTCGGCGGCGAGGAGCGCCGGCGCCCGGCCGGAGGGTCCGCCCTGCGAGGGATAGGCGAGCGCTTGCGCCATCACCAGGTTCACCGGGAGCTGCACGGCCGCGAAATGGTGCCCGTCGCCGGCGACCTCCCGGACCACCGCGGCGACGTCCTGGAGCGAGAGGTGCTCGGGGTGTTCCGGGGGAACACGCAGCCCGTCCCACGTGGCCACCCCCCACCGCGCGATCCGTCCGTCGCTCACGGCCTCTTCCAGCTTCCCGACGGCGCGGGCGAAACGCTCGCGGAACGCCTTCGGGCCGATCGCCGCGCGCTGCGACTCCACGTTGTGGAGGTAATAGAGGTCGATCGTCTCGAGGCCCAGGTTCTTCCGGCTGCGTTCGATCTGGTCTTCGAGGTATCCGGGCGCGATGCAGTTCCCGCCGGCGGCGACCTCGGATCGGGGGGCGATCCCGGGCGTGACGAACGTCTCCAGGATGTAGCGCCTCGGGTCGCGGGCGTCCTGCGAGTCGTGCGGGAGATATCCCCCTTTCGTCGAAACGAAGACCTCGTCGCGCTGCGCTCGCCCTTCGGAGAACGCCGCCGCGACCGCTCGCCCGATGGCCCGCTCGCTTCTCTGCCCGCGGTAGTTGATCGCGGAGTCGAAGACGTTCACCCCGGACTCGAGCGCCCGCGCGATCGACGCCTCGTAGCCCCGGTCGGTCGCGTCGTCCTCCTTCCCGAGATAGGTGCCGAGGCCGATCGAGGAGAGAACGAGCCCCGCGGCCTCGCGAAAGTGACCGGGTGCGGTCTTCGATCGCTCCGCGAATCGCTTCGTTCCTTCGAGTGTCGCGCGGCCGGGAATCACGGGGAGGAAGCTATCAGCTGTCCGTTCTCGGTCCGGCTACCGGCTACCGGCTACCGGCTACCGGCTACCGGCTACCGGCTACCGGCTACCGGCTAGGGACGGGCTCAGACGTATCCCCGATTCAAGAATCCGAGATTCGGATACCCCGTTCCCAGGATCGCCGCGGAATCGGCGCCCAGCCAGTCCTTCAGGACCGTCCCGTAGTACGCCCGGAAATCGTTGGCGATCGTCCGGTTCCCGTTGGAGTCCAGGCTGGCGAGGTTGGGCGGCCCGCCGTAAATCCCGGGGACGACGGCGTCCCCGACCACGAAGTGCGCGGCCGCGGTGCCGTGGTCGGTGCCGTTCGAGCCGTTGTCCTGCGGCCGCCGCCCGAACTCCGACCACGTCATGAGAAGGACGTCATGGGACTTGCCGTGCGCGTCGAGGTCCGCGAAGAACGCCTGGATGCCGGCGGACACCGTCGTCAGCAGCGGGTCGTGGTCGACGTTCTCGGTCGCGTGGTTGTCGAACCCGCCGAACGTGATGTACAGGATCCGCGCTCCCACGTTCGCGTTGATGATCTGAGCGATGAGAAGGAGCCCGGCCCCGAGAGTCCCGGCCGGGTACGTCGCGCCCGCCACGTATCCCGTGCCGACGGTCTGGAGGACGTTGGACGAGGCGATCGCGTCCTCCCCCACCTGCGAGAGCTCGTCGAGCGAGTTCGCGATCTCGTACTCGGCGCCGTTCTGCGTCAGGAAGGTCCGGATCTGGTTGTTCCGGTCGCCGGGATAGGACCCGTCCGTCGTGTACTGGTAGCTCGCGAGGTTCACGAACGACGGCACCCCGACGTTGTCCGCGAGAAGGGTTCGGGGCAGCGACTGCGAGATCGCCGTGCAGGTGAGCGGGTTGCCGGTCCCCGCGACGTACCGGTCCGCCCAGCGGCCGAGCCAGCCGTTTCTCTGGGCGAGCTGCGGATCCGCGGTGTGCCACACGTCGCGCGCCGCGAAGTGCGAGAGGCTCGAGTTCGGGTAGCCCACGTTCTCGACGATCGCCACGCGGTTGTGATCCCACAGGGACTTCAACCCGGTCATGACCGGATTCAAGCCGAGTCGATTGTCGAGCGGCAGAACCGATGGCGCCGGGATGCCGATCCGCGAGCGCATCTGCGTGTAGAGGTTGTCGGTGTACGGCACGACGGTGTTCAGATCGTCGTTGCCGCCCGCCAGCTCGAGGACGACGAGCGTCCGATTGGCCAGCTCGGCGCCCACCGACTCCTCGAAGAACCGCGTGCCGTCCACCGCCCAGCGGGGCACCATCGCCGACACCGTCACGAACCCGGACGTGCGCATCAGGAAATCGCGTCGGGAGATGGGCATGGATTCGACCTTTCAGGCGAGGTGGAAGGCGGGGCTCGTCAGCATGATGTGGACGAGCCCGCGGACTTTCTTGTCGATGTTTGCGGGGGTGTTCGTCCAGGCGCCGCGCGAGCCGTCGTCGTTGGCGTTCATGTACTCGATCCACGCGGCCCGGACCGGGGAGGACACGTCCGCCACGTTCAGCCGGTCGGCCAGGATGTCGACGACCCTGTCGGCGGTCGACGCGTCGCGCCCCGCGAGGAGCCGGTTGGGATCGAAACGCGTGCCGGTCGACCCCCGGTTCGTGGCCATCGCGTTCGACATCGTCGCGCGGGCGAAGAGGGTGCCGGTGTTCATCCAGGACGTCCCCCAGTCCCAGCCCTTCGCGTCCTCCGGGTTGAAGAGGACCTGGCCCATGCCGGGCAGCGAGTTCGCAGCGGTGGCGAAATCCGTCTGCGCCTCGACCATGCGTACCAACGCGACCGCGTACTCGACGGGACTCCGAACCCAGGTCTTTCGGGTGTGCGGCTCGTAGAACTCGGGGTGCAGGAGGATCGCGCGCACGACCTCGCGGACCGAGTGGTTGGTCGTCGTGTAGACGTCGCGGAGATGCGCAACCACATGCGCCGGCGGGTTCTCGTACGCGAAGAAGGACCAGAGCTTCGCTCCGAGGAAGCGACCGGAGACCGAGCCGTCCGCGTCGGAGTGGTCGAGGATGATCCGGATCGCGTCGGTCCCGTCCCAGTTCCCGGTCTGGCCGAGGATCGTCTTGGAGCCCGTGTCGTGGATCGCCGGGTTGTCCACGAACGTCGCGCCGTTGTAGTTGTCGGCCTGCCGGTAGTTCTGGACGGTCCAGCCCGTCAGCGCGCGGGCGACTTCGCGAACGTCGGTCTCGGAGTAGTGGCCGATGCCGAGCGTGTACAGCTCCATGAGCTCCCGCGCGTAGTTCTCGTTGGGCCGGTTCGCGCGGTTCAGCCAGTTGTCGAGCCAGACGAGCTCCGCCGGGTCCTGCGAGATCTTGAGCACGAGGTCGTCGAACCTCGCGAGGGCGTACTGCCGCTCGGTCTTGTTCTGGTTCAGGATGAGCGTTGTGCCGCGGACCTTCGCGATGCCCGAGGTCCAGTGGAGGTTCCAGAAGTACGTCATCTTTTCCTCGAGCGGGCGGGGCGAAAACGCCATCCGGTCGAGGAACCACTGCTGGAGGCCGCGGACGTTGGCGAGGTTGTAGTTCTTCGCGGCCAGGCTCTGCTCGTAGGCGGCCACGTCGATCGAGTCGTAGTCCACGAGCCGGGAGACCGCGCCCTCGAGACCCCGCTCGAAGAGGTCGTCGATCTCGGAAGGCGTGCCGCCGAAGCCCGCCCGCCGCAGGAGGTGCGCGGCCGCGTCCCGGGACCAGTTGACTGTAACCATGGATGCCCCCTTCTGGGCGGTCTACTCAGGATAGACGAGGCAGCAGCGAGGGGGTTTACGGCACGTAAGACGTGAGACGTAAAACGTAAAACGTAAAACGTAAAACGATGGAAAGGCCTGACTCCTCCGTTTGACGTTTAACGTTTGACGTTTAACGTCCTCAGAACACCGGCAGCGGAATCCCGTTCGTCTTCGTCGTGCCCTCGACCTTCGGGTCCCAGCGGCCCGGGATCGGGGTCTCGCAGCGCGGGCACGCGCCGGCGACGAGCCGGTTCTTCCGGACGCGGAAGCCGTACCGCTCGATCACGGTCTCGCGGCACTCGGGGCAACGGGTGTTCTCCCACTGCCCCGTCCGGCCGGGCAGGTTGCCCGCGTAGACGTAGCGCAGACCCTCCTCCACGCCGATCTCCGCGGCGCGCAGGAGGGTCGAAGACGGGGTCGCGCCGCGGTCCGTCATCTTGTAGTCGGGGTGGAACGCCGTGACGTGCCACGGGATGTCCTTCGACACCGACGCCACGAAGCCGGCGGCTTTCCGCAGCTCGTCCTCGGAGTCGTTGAAGCCGGGGATCACCAGCGTCAGCACCTCGAGCCAGATGCCGCGCGCGTGAATGCCCTCGATCGTGTCGAGCACGTTCTGCAGCACGCCGCCCAGCTCCCGGTAGTGCTTGTCGTCCATCGACTTCAGGTCGACCTTGTAGAAGTCGATCCACGGCTGGATGTAGTCGAGGACCTGCGGGGTGCCGTTGCCGTTAGAAACGTACGCGGTCCGCAGCCCCTTCTGCCGCGCCTGCTGAAACACCGCGACCGCCCACTCCGAGGTGATGAGCGGCTCGTTGTACGTGGAGACCACGGTCGGCGCCCCGCACTCGATCGCGAGTCCCGCGAGATCCCCGGCCGAGACGTCGCGCGGCGGCGCGACGGCTTTCGGGTCCCGGACCGACTGCGACGTGAACCAGTTCTGGCAGTAGCCGCAGTGCAGGTCACAGCCGAGCATTCCGAAAGACAGAGCGTCCGAGCCCGGCAGAGCGTGGAAGAACGGCTTCTTCTCGATCGGGTCGCACTGGATCGCTCCGACGTAGCCCCAGGGGACCCGGAGGACTCCCCCTTCGTTGTACCGGACGCGGCAGACGCCCTCGCGCCCCTCCGGGATCGGGCAGCGGTGCCCGCAGGAGTAGCACTGGAGCCGGCCATCGGGAAGTCGCTCGACGAGCTCCGCCGCGGCGGCGACCGTGCGCCGCGCGAGGACGTCGGCTACCGGAGAGCGCGGTCGCGGAGATCGTGCCGCCATGACACAAGGTTAACGCTTGGGGTCAACGCTGAATTGCTGAATTGGGGTCAACGCTGAATGGCTGAATTCAGCGATTCAGGTCAGACCCCAGCCATCCCAGCCATCGCGAACGACCGCGAAATGTCCTGCGCGGACCGCGGGTTATGATCGGCCGATGCCCAAAACTCCTCGATTTCCGGCTCTCTTCGCGTCCATCGCGGCCCTCCTCCTCGCCCCGACCCTGTCGGCGCAGACGACGATCTCCACCGGAGATTCCTTCGCCGTCGAGAAGGACGGGGTCGTCAGCGGGGTCCGGCTCGACGTCCGGCCCGACGGCGCGATCTGGTTCGTCATCCCGGCGCTCGACCGGATCGCGGTGCTGCGCGACGGGGTGACGACGCAGTGGGCGATCCGCGACGACACCCACCTGGGGGCGAACCCCGTGGACTTCGAGGTCGATGGCGACATCGTCTGGTACCTCTGCAACGGCGAGAGCGGGATCGACGCGGGACACTCGATCTTCGGCCGGCTCGACACGGTGAGCGGCCAGATCCGCGAGTGGGAGATCCCGGGCGGCCGTCCGGGGGGCTTCTACCGGGCGCCGGACGGGAAGGTCTGGTTTCCGCAGACAGACCGGCGCCTGCAATCGGTCGATCTCGAGACCCTGGAGGTCGTGGACCACCGCTCCGGGAATCCCGACGGCACCGGCACGCAGACGATCGCCTACTCCGACATCCTGCTCGGGCCGGACGGAGCGCTCTGGCTGACGGACTTCGGCAACAACCGGATCGTCCGGTACGAGCCGGGAGCGGCGCAGGAGACCTCCTGGACCTTCTTCGATCCCGCGGTCGCGATACTCAATCCCTCCCAGATGCTGTTCGACTCCGAGGGCCAGCTCTGGATCTCGCAGTTCTCGGGCGGGCGCGTCGACCGCTTCAACCCCGCGACCAACGAGATCACGAGCTTCAGCGGCTTCCTGGACCCGATCCACTTCGACATCTTCGGCGGACGCGTGTACGTCACCGAGGCCGCCGGTACGAACGGCCAGATCGCCGTTCTCGATCCGCGGCTCACGGGGGCGACGGCGCGGACCATCGACCCCGAAACGCTCGAGGTCCGGGAGCTCGTGAACGCGACGCCGGCCAAAATCCACGACCGGACCGCGACCCGGACGACGTTCACGTCGCCGCCGGTCGACATTCCGGCGGCGGACCTGCCGGTCAACGTCGGCTCCGGAGCGATCCTCCGCACCCAGCTGCCGTGGACGAACGCCTACGGGATCGAGGTCGTCGGCGGAACGGTCTGGGTCGGTTCGGCCGCGAAGCTCGCGCGCATCGAGCTCCAGACGATCGGGTCCGCTTCGGACCTCGTCGCGCCGGTCGCGACGCAGCTGCCCGGTGCCGCCACCGTGGAGGGCCGCGTCGACGTGACGCTCTACAACCCGAGCGACACGACGATCTCGGGCGACATCCTCTACCTCTTCTCCCCCGGCTTCTTCGCGGCGCGGGCCCCGTTCACGCTGGCGCCGGGACAGACGTCGCTTCTCTCCGACGTCTTCGGGGACCTCGGGATCACGGGGACACCGGTGTTCGGGCCGGTGCGGATCGTGGTGAACTCCGGGCCCGCGGACCGCCTCGTGGCGACCGTTCGCAGCGCGCAGGCGCGCGATGACGGCGGCGCGTTCGGATACTCCGTACCGGCGTCCCCCGCGCCCCAGGCGCTGCACGCCGACGACGTCCGGACGCTCTTCACGGGCTCGCGCGATTCGGACGTCTCGGTCTTCGGCTACTACACCCCGGGCGGCGCGGAGGCCGTCTTCACGCTCGTGGCGCCGGACGGCACGGTCCGCGGAACGCTTCCGATCTCGGTCACGCAGAACGTCAACGAGGAGTTCTCCCCCGCCGCGTCCGCGTTCGGCGTGAGCCCCGAGCCGGGCGACGTGATCCGGGTCGAGCTCCGAAACGGCACGCTGTACCCCTACGTGCGGATCGTGGACGGCGGGAGCGGCGACGTCGCGCTCTCGCTTCCGGCTCGGGCCGCGTCCGACTCGACCTTCCCCAACGCCGGCAGCGCGGTGGGCCTCTTCGACACGAGCTTCGTGTCGGACCTCTTCCTGGCCAACGGGGACTCGACGGCCGAGGCGAGCGTCCGAATCACCTACTTCCCGCTGGGCTCGCGCGGGGCCGCCGCGACTCGGACGTTGACCCTTCCGCCCGGAGGCAGCCAGGTCGTTCCCAACGTCCTGGAGTCGCTCTTCGGCGTCGCGGTCGGACAGGGAGCGCTCGTGGTGCAGTCCGACGGGCTCATCGCATCGTCGCTGCGCGTGGCCGCGGTCAAGGACGGCGGGGACTTCGCCACTCTCGCCCTTCCCATCGACACCGGGGAGGTCGTGCCGGCGACGGACGCGCTGGTCATCGGAGAGCTCCAGACCGCGACCCGCCGGACAAACCTCCTGCTCTTCAACCGCGGGGACGCCGGCACCGTCACGGTGATCGCGTACAACGGCAACGACGACGAGATCGGCCGGCTCCAGGTCCCGATGGGCACGGACGAGGTCACCCGCGTGAACTCGGTCCTGCCCCGGCTCGGCTCGGAGGAGGAGCACAACGGCCGGATCGTCCTGCAGGTGACCGAGGGGATGGCGGTCTACGCGTGGGCGGCGGAGGTCGACGGGCCGACCGGCGACGTGGAGATCGTTCCGTTCCGATGAAGTGACCTCCCGGTCGACCGTCATCCGCGGTTCCGGCATGCACGTGCCGCCCGGAATCGTCACCAACGAGCGCATGTCGCGCCTCATGGACACGAGCGACGAGTGGATCCGGCAGCGCACCGGCATCGAGCAGCGCCGCTACGCGCGGCGCGGCACGTCCTCGTCGGATCTCGCTGTCGAGGCGGCGAAGGCCGCAATCGCCGACGCGGGCCTCGAGGCAAAGGACCTCGACTTCATCGTCTTCGCGACCATGACGCCCGACCACTACTTCCCGGGCAACGGCGGACTCCTCGCGAAGAAACTGGGGCTCGACCGCACGCACGCCCTCGACGTCCGCATGCAGTGCGCCGGCTTTCTCTCGGCCCTCCAGGTCGCCGACGCCTTCATCCGGTCGGGCACGTACCGGCGCGTCCTCGTCGTCGGGGCGGAGTGCCACGCGTCGCTCTATCCGTGGACCGAAGCGGAGTGGGCCGTAATGTTCGGCGACTCGGACGGCCCCGTCTCCCCCGAGGCCTACGCGTGGGGCACCGCTCAGCGGGACCGCGCCGTGATCTTCGGAGACGGAGCCGGCGCGTTCGTCCTCGAGGCCGACGAGAGCGGCGACGGGCGCGGCTTCCTCGGCTTCGAGATGCGCACGGACGGCGGGCACTGGGACAAGCTCTACGTTCCGGGAGGCGGCTCAGCGAGCTTCCCCTACTTCTCGGCGGACATGATCGAGGACAACCGCACCGTGCCGATCGTGGAGGGACGCCAGGTCTTCCGCCTCGCGACGACGGCGATGCCCGAGATCGTGCGGGAGGTGCTCGCGAAACACGGGCTCTCGATCGACGACCTCGATCTCCTCCTCATGCACCAGGCAAACCTGCGGATCAACGAGGCCGTGCAGAAGCACCTGGGGTTGCCGGACGAGAAGGTCTTCAACAACATTCAGAGGTACGGCAACACCACCGCCGCGACGCTGCCGCTGGTCTTCCACGAGGCCAGGCGGGACGGCCGGGTGAAACCGGGGTCGCTCGTGTGCTTCACCGCGCTCGGGGCGGGGCTCCACTGGGGGGCAGGGCTCGTCAGGATTTGAAGAGACGAGGCGGAGGGGACAGATTTTGAACCTGTCCCCGGATCCGGGCCATCAGCGGAGAGCTAAGAGCTTTCTGAATACCGACCCGCCGCGAAACGCGTGGCTATACTCCGCCGCGTTGTGCGCCGACCGCTCCTCGTCGTCCCTCTCATCGCCGGATGTATCCTCGCCTCGGCTTGCGGCGACGAGAAGCGGCTCCCGACGCAGCCGGGCGACGGCGGCCCGGTTTCCGAGACCGCGACGTTCACGCGAGTGCAGGCGGAGGTCTTCAATCCGACCTGCGGAATCGCGGGATGCCACCAGGGTCCGGCGTCGCAAGCGCAGGAGGGCCTCGTCCTTTCCGGAGACGCTTACTCCGTCATCGTCAGCGTGCGTGCGAACCAGAACGCGTCGATCTTTCGGGTGACGCCGGGCGATCCCGCGAACTCGTATCTCTGGCGGAAGATCACGCCCGGCCAGCCGATCGTGGGCGATCGGATGCCCCAGACCGGATCGATCACCGAAGCGCAGCGCCAGCTCTTGACCGACTGGATTCTGCGCGGAGCGCCGCGGGATTGAGGTCCCGGGCCGTCCTCTTCGCCTTTGCCGCGCTCTTGTGCGCCGCCGCCGGCCGCGCGCAGGACACGCCGGCCGACACGTCGACGCCGGAGCCGTACCGTCCGCCGGAAGGCTCCCGGATCATCAACCTGCCGTCAGCGGACGCTCCGGCGGGCGGGACTCTGGGGGTTCTGTTCACGCACCGCTTCAAGAATCCGTTGAACAGCAGCAGCGTGCGCGACCTCTTCACCCTCGACTCGGGCGCCGACACCGTCATCGGGGCGTCCTACTCGCCGTGGAGCCGCCTGGAGATCGCGCTCGATCGGTCCTCCGAGGATGCCGACTTCGAGCTCGCATTCAAGTACCAGTTCCTCTCGGTGGAGCGCGGTCGTCCCTTCGCCGTCGCGCTGCGCGTCGGAGGCAACGCCGTGACCGCCGAGAACGTTGAGAACCGCGAGGCGTTCTTCGCCCAGGGAATCGCGTCCCTCGCGATCGGGTCGCGGATCCGCGTGACGGCGGTCCCGACGTACGTGTCGAACACGGCGCTCTTCCGCGACGTCTTCAACGTCCCCGTGGCCCTGTCGATCGCCCTCACCCGCACCGTCAACCTCCACGGAGAGGTCTACCCGAAAAACCGGGACTTCACGGACGACCCGAAGCTGCCGGGCCGCCAGACTCACATCGGATGGCTCGCGTCCATCGAGAAGACCGTCCTGCGCCACCGCTTCGCGTTCACCGTCGGCAACATGCGTGGGACGGCGGTCGACCAGTACGCCGGCTCCGACCTCGGTGGCGTGGGCTTGCCGCACGACGTGTTCTTCGGCTTCAACCT